>NZ_JBEXLC010000177.1:0-17707 GCF_040609795.1 Nocardia sp. NPDC004604 | reverse complement strand
GGTGGTCAGCAAACAGCAGATCATCGACCGGGTGTGGAGTGCGGAGACCGGGCGCGACGCCCGGGTCGTCGAGACCTTCATCAGTCAGCTCCGGCGCAAGGTGGATGCCCGGAATCCACCGTTGATCCATACGATTCGCGGTGTCGGCTACACCATCCGGCAGGGCGGCGCGCGCTCGTGACGGCCGGTCGGATCTGGGATCGGCGGCGCCGGTTGACATTGCGCACCCGGCTACTGCTGGTCCTGGTCGCGATCGCCGGGATCGGGATGGTGGCATTCGGGCTGCTCAGCATCGCGATGTTGGATCGTGCGCTGCTCGATCGGGTGGACGAGCAGCTGAATCATGTTGCCAGCGATATGACCTCGACCAAGCGACCACCGCCGCCGCCACCGTCGGGTGCGCCGGAGTTCGAGCAGTTGCCCTCGGACTTTCGGCTCATGTTCTTCGATGTCGTGGGTCGGCCGATCGGCAGGCTCGGTGCGCCGGTCGAGTTGAGCACGGTACCGGCTTTGCCGTCGATGGATGCCGCCTCGGTGCGGGCCAGGGCGAATACCGCTTTCACGGTCGGCGACCAGAAGAGCGATATCCGGTGGCGGGTGCGCACGGTCGTACAGCCAGCGACCGAATGGCAGCCCAATGGCGGCACCGTCGCGATCGCGATGTCGCTGGCAACCACCGAGGCGACCACCGGCAAACTCCGCACCATCGAGCTCGCGGCGGGCGCAACGCTGCTGATTGCCATTTCGGTGATCGCGGCGGTGCTGGTCCGGCTCGGCCTGCGACCGCTGACCCGGATCGAACACACGGCCGAGGCGATCGCCGCGGGAGATCTGGATCGCCGTGTCGCACCGACCGATCCGCATACCGAAGTGGGGCGACTCGGCGCCGCATTCAATGTGATGGTCACCCGGTTGTCCTCGGCGCTGCGTCAACTCGCCGATTCCGAAGGGCGGATGCGGGCCTTCGTCGCGGATGCCTCCCATGAACTGCGCACCCCGCTGACTTCGGTGCGCGGGTACGCCGAGCTGTATCGGCGCGGCGGCGCGCAGGACGAGGCGGGTGTGCGGGAGATGATGCGCCGGATCGAGGGCGAGGCGATCCGGATGGGCCTGCTCGTCGACGATCTGCTGCTGCTCGCCAAGTTCGACCAGGAACGTGCGCTGGATCTGGCGGAGGTCGACTTGGTGGCGCTCGCGGCGGATGTGGTGCGCGATGCGGTAACCCGGGCGCCGGACCGGGATATCGGACTCGATGGTCCGGACGCGCCGGTCCGGGTGGTCGGTGACGAGCACCGATTGCGGCAGGTCGTGACGAATCTGGTCAATAATGCGTTGGTACACACGCCAGCCGAGGCGTCGGTCACCGTTGCGGTCGGGATCCGAGCCGCGAATACGCTGGTCGATCCGGTGGCCGCCGAGGCGGGCGCGGCACCGCCCGAGGTATCCGAATTCGCGGTGCTCGATGTCCGCGACGACGGACCCGGCATTGCGCCGGAGAACGCACCGCGCATCTTCGACCGCTTCTACCGGGCGGCCGAATCGCGTTCGCGCACCGGTGGTTCGGGGCTCGGACTCGCCATTGCCGATGCGATCCTCGGTGCACACGGTGCCCGGATCCAGCTGCTGCGCACGCCCGGCGCGGGCACCACGTTCCGAATCCTCTTCGCCGCCATCTGAATCTTCGTCGTGGACATGCCCATCCGTTCCCTGCGACAGTGCGGTTCGGGGCTCGATTGCCCGAGGAAAGAGGGCTGCTGTGGGCAGCGCAGATTTCGTGGACACCGCGCTTGCCGTCGGCCGGGCGTTGGACATGCTGCAGAAGGTGCTGCTGCTGATCATTCTGGGCAGATAAGGCTCGTCGGCGGGTTCGCGCGGGTAGGTTAAGTTAATGACTGTTCTGGAGCTGTGTGCCGGAGGAGACTCGTGTCCTTGACTCTCGCCCAGCGCGCGACGCTCGGCCTCATCTGCGATACCTTCGCGCCAGGGGACGGGGCTGAGTTGCCGTCCGCGTCGCGCCTAGGCGCCGTCGACGCGGTTGAGCAGTTGCTGGCCCGCAATCCGAGTGCAGCGCAGCGTCGCGCCTTCGAAACCCTGCTGCGCATGTGGAATTCCCGGACGTTCGGGGTATTGATCGGGGCCGGGCCGCACAGATTCGGCGATCTCACGCAGGCCGACCGCGAGCAGGCACTGCGACGGCTCGGGAATTCTCGGCTGGCCCGCAAGCGCGCGGTCTTCCAGGCGCTCAAGGGTGCTGCGTTGACTGCCTACTACGCGACGCCCGGGGCGACGGGTACCAATCCGGCCTGGCAGCAGATGGGATTTCCGGGTCCGTTCGGCGCGCTGCCCGATGCGCCACGGCCCGCATTGACTCCGCTGCGCCCGACCGGCGAGACGTCGCTCGACTGTGATGTGGTGGTCGTCGGGTCCGGCGCGGGCGGCGGCACCGCGGCGGCGGTACTCGCGGCGGCCGGACTGGACGTCGTGGTCGTCGAACGTGGCGGATACTACGATGACGCGGATTTCGGGACCGGCGAGCTCACCGGACTGCTGAATCTGTACTCCCCCGGCCCGGCGACCACACAGGAGGGGCAGCTCGGCCTCGTCGCGGATCGTGTCTCGGCGGCGGCACGGTGGTCAACTGGACCACCTCCTTCCGCACGCCGGACGATGTGCGCGAGGAATGGGCCAGCTTGGGCGCCGAGCAATTCGCGGCCGATGAATACACCGAGGCGCTGGATGCGGTGCACGCGCGACTCGGGGTCAACGGCGAGCACTCCGATGCCTCCGGCCGCGATACCGTCCTGGAACGTGGTCTGCGCGAACTGGATTGGCACGTCGATGCGATGCCGCGCAATGTACGCGGCTGTGATGCCGGAATCGAATGCGGCCGCTGCGGTTTCGGCTGCCGGATCGGCGCGAAGCAGTCGGTGACCAAGACCTGGCTCGCCGATGCTGCCGAGCACGGCGCGCGACTGCTGATCGATACCGAGGTCCGCACCATCACGCTGCGCGATGGCAGTGCCAGCGGCGTCGCGGCCGTGACGCCGGAGGGTGACGCGGTCACCATCCGGGCCCGCGCGGTGGTCGTCGCTGCGGGTGCGATCCACACCCCGGCACTACTGCGCCGCTCCGGGATATCCGGCCCGAATATCGGCCGCTACCTGCGCCTGCATCCCGCCACCGCGGTCTTCGGCACCTTCGACGAGGAGATCCGTCCCTGGGCGGGCGGTCTGCAGACGCGCTATTCCACCGAGCATCGTGACCTCGACGGCCACGGTTACGGCGTGATCTACGAGACCGGCCCGCTGACACCGGGCATGACGGTCGGCTTCCTCAACTGGACCGGTGCGGCCCAGCATCGTGCGATCATGCACAATCTCGCGCATACCGTCGCGGTCGGCGTCATCACCCGAGATCGCGACCACGGCACGGTATCGATCGACCGTGCCGGTGACGCGGTGGTCCGCTACCGGCTGTCCGGATACGACCAGGCCCACATGCACGCCGGAATCGAAGGCGCGGCAAGGATTCTGGAGGCAGCGGGGGCGCGCCGGATCTTCTCCGGACATCAGTCCGGCCCGGTTTACGAACCCGGTATCGCGGGCTCACACGACACCTTCGTCGCGGAATGTCTGCGCGCCGGTTACGGCCCCGGCCGCTGTGCGATGGGTGCGCTGCACATCATGGGCTCGGCCCGCATGGGCGGCTCGCGCGCCGATTCGGCCACCGACCCCGACGGTGTGGTCTGGGACGTGCCGAATCTCGTTGTCGCAGACGGCTCCTGCTTCCCCACCGCCTCCGGCGTGAACCCGATGCTCAGCATCGAAGCCATAGCCCACATGAACGCCGCCAGATTGGCCGCCCGCCTCACCTGACCGGCCGTCGCGGCGTCGCCGGATCCCGAGCTGACGCATGCTGCGTAAGCGCCGCGGAGGTTCCAGCCTGCGCGAAGACGTCACGCGGTAATCGCCGACGCGCACCGGCCGCCGTCGGAGGACGGTGCGCGGGTGTGCTGCTAGTAGCCGATGGTGAAGCGGCGCTGGACGAATCGCGGCAACTCGACTTCGTCGAGCAGGGCGGCCTGGGCGCGATCACGCTGCGGGCGATCGCCCGCGACATGGGCATGACCGCCAACGCGGTCTACAGCTACTTCCCGACCCGCGACGACCTGATCACCGCCCTGATCAACGATCTCTACGCCGACCTCACCGACCCAGTCGAAGCCGCTTGGACAAGCGATCACCATGCGCTCACGCAGGTAAACGTCGAGAGTGCACCTGCATCAGCGCATTCTCGGCGGATGACCGGTGTTGGTTGGGAGCGCGGGCTTGCACGCCGGTCATCCGACCGGCGTGCGTGCAATCGCTGCTTGTTAGAGGCGCGGGTCGACCGGCTCGGACTCGAGTGCGAGGACCGCGAACACGGCCTCGTGCACGCGCCAGAGTGGTTCACCCGTGACGAAACGGTCGAGTGCCTCCAGCCCCAATGCATACTCCCGCAGTGCCATTGAGCGCTTGCGGCCGAGGCTGCGAGTGCGTAGTCGGAGCAAGTTGTTGTCACGCAGGTACTCCGGGCCGTAGATGATCCGAAGATATTCGGGGCCACGGCATTTCACGCCCGGTTGCACCAGCCGATCACCGTCGCCGCGGACCATCGCGTCGTACGGCTTCACCACCATGCCCTCGCCGCCTGCCGTGGTCAATTCGATCCACCAGGAAGTGGCGGTGGCCGCGCTGGTCGGATCGGTCAAATCGACGACCATCCGGCCGGTCGGGGTGAATAGCTCGGCGTCGGCGGCCACCAGGCGGTCGATCTGCGACAGGTGCCAATCATGGTCGCGCACTGCGTAATTGACGCCCGAACCGGCCAGGATCTGGAACGGTGCGATTCGTAGTCCGGCCAGGCCATCGACCGGCCAGCAGTAGCGGCCATAGGCGGCGGTGAAGGCCGCCGCGTCGGTTTTGCGTGCCGTGGTGCGGTCCGCGAGATCGGCGACATCCAGGCCGCGGGCGGTGACGGCGGCCAGCAGATCGGTCGCCGTATCGAGTGCGGCGCGCGCCGCCGCGCCGACGGCGGCGTACTGATTGCGTAGCAGGCCAACGGCTTTGGCCGACCACGGCATCAGCTCGGCATCCAGCAGCAGCCAATCGGTGTGCAATTCCTCGAACAGGCCCGCGGATTCGGCTGCGGCACGCACTCGCGTGAGCAGTTCCTCGGTCTGCGCCGTGTCAGCGAAGAACGGGCGTCCGGTGCGGGTGTAGAGCGCACCGGTGCTGCCGTCGTCGACGCCGAACCGGTCGGCCGCGGTCCGCGCCGAACGCGTCACCAGCACGATTGCGCGCGAACCCATGTGCTTCTCCTCGCACACCACGCGCCGCACGCCCTCGGACCGGTAGTAGTCGAAGGCCTCGGCAGGATGTTCGAGGTAGCCGTCCAGCTGGGTGGTCGCACACGGTGCCATGGTCGGGGGCAGGTACACCAGCCATCGCGGATCGATCGCGAAGCGGCTCATCACCTCCAATGCGGCCCCGGCGTTCTCCTCCTGCACACCGACGCGGCCGTGCTGGCGGGTTTCCACCACCCGGCGACCCATGACATCGTCCAGGTCGAGTACGCCCGGATCGCGGTGCACGACACCGCCGGGCGTCGCGATGGTGGTGGCCTCCAACGGCCGTACCGGCTCGTACCAAACCCGCTCGGCCGGAACCGAAACCGGTACGCGCTCCGGATAGCGCAGGGCCGAGAGCTTGCCGCCGAAGACGACGCCGGTATCCAGGCACAGGGTGTTGTTCACCCAGCGCAGGTCGGTCACCGGCGTGTGGCCGTACAACACAGTGGCACGGCCACGGTAGTCCTCGGCCCACGGATAACGCACCGGAAGGCCGTATTCATCGGTCTCCCCGGTGGATTCGCCATACATGGCGAAGGCGCGAACCCGCCCGGACGCACGCCCGTGGTACTCCTCTTTGAGTCCGGCATGCGCGACCACCAACCGGCCGCCGTCGAGTACGTAGTGGCTGATCAGGCCGCGGCAGAAGTCCAGCGCCGCCTTGCGGAAGTCCTCGTCCTCGGTCTCCAACTGGGCCAGCGATTCCGCGAGCCCGTGTGCGATGCGCACCTTCTTGCCATCGAGCGCACGCACCAGCTTGTTCTCATGATTTCCGGTGACGCACAGCGCCGTTCCCGCGCGCACCATCCCCATGACGAGTCGCAACACGCCGGGGGTATCCGGCCCACGATCGACCAGATCGCCGACGAATACCGCGGTGCGTCCGGCCGGGTGACTCGCGCCGACCGCACGTCCCGCATCGTCGCGCGCCAGCTGGTAGCCGAGTTCCCCGAGGAGCGTCTCCAATTCGGCGCGGCAGCCGTGCACATCGCCGATCACGTCGAACGGTCCGGTGCGGTCACGCCTGTCGTTCCACGCCTTTTCGTCGACAATGGTGGCGGACTCGATCTCCTCGGCTCCGCGCAGTATGTAGACCTTCCGGAAGCCCTCGCGTTCCAGACCGCGCAGACCTCGGCGCAGTTCGCGCTGTTGTCTGGTGACCACGTGCCGGGCCAGGTGTGACCGGTCGGGGCGTAGCGCATTGCGTTCGAAGCACACGTCGTCGGCGACGTCGAGCACGATCGCCACCGGCAGCACATCGTGCGCCCGCGCCACCGCAATCAGTTCCTGACGCGCCTTGGGCTGCACATTGGTGGCATCGATAACGGTGCGCAGTCCGCGCCGCAGTCGGATACCGGCGATATGGTGCAGCAGTGCGAAGGCATCCGGCGTCGCGGACTGATCGTTCTCGTCATCGCTGACGACGCCGCGACAGGCGTCCGACGAAACGATTGCGGTGTGCCGAAAGTGCTTGTGCGCGAATGTCGATTTCCCGGAGCCGGTGCTGCCGATCAGCACGACGAGTGAGAGCTCCGGGACCGCCAGTTCGGTCATCACGCCGCTCCTCTCGTACTGTCGTCGGACGTCACGGCCCTGGTGAACAGCGCTAGCTGCGTGGGCGGGCCGAATTCGGGATGTTCGACACCGACGGGCTCGAATCGCACCGCGTACCCGTACCGTGCGGCCACGCGGGATGCCCAGTCCGCGAATTCCGCACGGGTCCATTCGAACCGGTGATCGGAGTGCCGGAACTTGCCCGCCGGAAGTGTTTCGTACACCGCGTTGTACTCCGCGTTCGGCGTTGTCACGATGACGGAACCCGGTGTGGCCGAGCCGAATACGGCGTATTCGAGGGCGGCCAGCCGTGGCTCGTCGATATGCTCGACGACCTCCATCAGCACCGCCGCGTCATACCCGTGCAGTCGCGCATCGGTATACGTTAGTGCCCCCTGGAGCAATGTCAACCGCCGCGCCACCCGCTCCGGCATCCGATCCAGCCGCAACCGCCGCTTGGTGATATTCAGTGCCCGCATCGATACGTCTACACCGACGACGTCGGTAAAAGCCTTGTCTGCCAACAATTCCCGCAATAGTGCCCCCTCCCCGCAGCCGAGATCGAGCACCCGATGCGCCCCGACCTCCCGCAGCGCGGCCAATACCGCGGCCCGCCGCATAACCGCCAGCGGCGGCGTACGCTCATCGCCCTCTATCGCGGTGCCCGCTATCTCCACAGCCTCCGTCGATGTTGGCTGTTCCGCCACGTCCTTGGTGGATGTGGGCTGTGCTGCCGCGTTCTCGGTGGATGTGGGCTGTGCTGCCGCGTTCTCGGTCGACGCGGAATGCACCACCGCGGCCTCGATCGACATGGACTTCGCCACCGCATCCTCGGTCGCCGGGAACACGTCGCGCCCGGCTTTGTCGAACACATCCTCGGACTCGGAGCTCGCCCCCTCGGCGGATACCACGAAAACCGCAGGCGCAGTGCCGGGTTCCGCGGAATCACCCGACCGGTCCGTCGATGCTCGGCCATTGTTCACATCGTCGGACACGATCGTGTCGTCGGCTGTCTCCAGCGACTCGTCGAAGCCTTCCTCGACCGCATCGAGCTCCTCCGGCTCCACATCGTCGACCTCGGCGAGCCGGGCCAAAGCGGTGCGCACCAGCGACTGGCGTCGAGCCAGGTAGCGCCGGGTGATCCAGGCGCGTTCCGGATGGTCGGCGAGCCAGCCGGCACCCGCGCGGATGAGCTTGTCGACCTCGTCGGCGGCCAGCCAGTAATGCTTGGCACCATCGAGCACCGGCAGTAGGACGTACAGGTGCGCGAGTGCGTCGGCCAGGCGGATGGTGCCGGTGAGCTCCAGTCGCACGTAATGCGAGTCGCCCCATTCCGGGAAGGCCGGATCGAGGGGGAGTGGTTCGGCGATCACGCTCCAGCCCAGCGGCGCGAAGACCCGCTCGGCCGCCTCCGGTCCGCCCTTGCACGGCACCGCGGGCAAGGCAATGCGCAGCGGCAGCGCGGTGCGCACCAATTCGGGTCGCTGGTCGCAGCGGCCGTGCAGGGCGGTGCGGAATACCGCGCCGAGTGCGACCGACAGCAGTGACGACGCCGCGTAGGGCCGGTCGTTGACATACTGGCCGAGGCTGAAATCCGGTGTGCTGCGGGAACGCCCGCGCACCAACCGAATCGGATCGATCTCCAACAGCAGCGCCGCCGTGCATCGGGCGGCGGTGGCCTCCGGATACACGATATGCGCGGTGCCGTAGGACTGCTCGAACGCCTGCACCCGGTCGGGATTCTTGTGCAGCAAGAAGCCCAGATCGGTCGCGGGCCAAGCCGCGCCCTCCGGCGGTGTGCAGGTGATCGTCAACAGCATCTTGCGATCGTCGCCGAGCCGCAGACCGCACGCAAGGAGGTTTCGGTTGGCTGATCAGAGACTGACGTCCGGCCAGGTCCAGTTGGCGACGGCCGGGATGTCCTCGCCGTGTTCGCGAGTCCACGCGCGGGCGTTCCAGCGGGCGTCGACCATTTCCTGCCGCAGCCCGGCCGCCTGCTCCCGCAGCGTCGGCACCCGGTCGATGACGTCCGTCACCAAGTGGTACCGGTCCAGGTTGTTGAGCATGACCATATCGAAAGGTGTTGTGGTGGTTCCCTTTTCGATGTATCCGCGCACGTGCATCTCGCCGTGGTTGGTGCGGCGGTAGGTCAGGCGGTGGATCAGCCACGGATACCCGTGGAACGCGAAGATCACCGGACGGTCCCGCGTGAACAGTGCGTCGAACTCACTGTCGGACAGTCCATGTGGATGTTCGTCCGCGGGTTGTAGTCGCATCAGGTCGACTACATTCACCACCCGGATCCGCAGTTGCGGCAGCCGCGCACGCAGAATCGCCGCCGCCGCAAGCGTTTCCAATGTCGGTATATCGCCGGCACAGGCGAGTACGACATCGGGGATGGTGCCGGGATCGTCGTGCTGTCCGGCCCACTCCCAGATTCCGGCACCGCGCGCACAGTGCACCGCGGCATCGGAAACCGAGAGCCAGTCGGCCTGTGGCTGCTTCCCCGCGACCACCACGTTGACGTAATGCCGCGAGCGCAGACAGTGGTCGTAGGTCGACAGCAGCGTATTCGCGTCCGGCGGCAGATACACCCGCACGATCGAGGGCTTCTTGTTCAACACCACATCGAGGAATCCGGGATCCTGATGGGTGAAACCATTGTGGTCCTGGCGCCAAACATGTGACGACAATAGGTAATTCAGGCTCGCGATGGGCTGCCGCCATGGGACCGCCGCACTCGCGTCCAGCCATTTGGCGTGCTGATTGAACATCGCGTCGACAATGTGGATGAATGCCTCGTAGCAGGTGAAAACCCCGTGTCTACCGGTCAGCAGATAGCCCTCGAGCAGTCCCTGGCACATATGCTCGGAGAGCACCTCGATAACCCGCCCGCCCCGGTCCAGGGCCACATCGAATTCGCCGATTTCGGCCTGCCAGTCGCGCCCGGTTACCTCCAGAATGTCCTGCAGCCGATTGCTGGCCAGTTCGTCGGGGGCGAAGGTGAGGAAGTTATCGGTATTGCGTGCGGTGACATCGCGCAGCCAGCCGCCGAGCACCCGGGTCGCCTCGTGCTGCGTCGCACCCGGTTCCTGTACCTCGACGCCATAGGAACGCCAATCCGGCAAGCGCAGGTCTCGAACGAGCCTGCCCCCGTTGGCAATTGGATTCGCGCTCAGCCGCCGATCACCATCGGGCACCAGCTCGAGCAGTGCCGGAACCGGCCTGCCCGACTCATCGAACAGCTGCTCCGGCCGATAGGCCCGCAACCACTGCTCGAGCACCGCGCGGTGCCGGTCATCGGTGCGCGCGGCCGCCAATGGCACCTGATGCGCGCGGAATGTGCCCTCGACCTGATTGCCGTCGACCACCGGCGGACAGGTCCACCCCTTCGGCGTGCGCAGCACGATCATCGGCCAGATCGGGCGCACCCCATCGGTTCCCACGCGGGCGATGTGCTGAATCTCCGCGATGCGATCCAGACAGGCGTCAACGGCGATCGCCATCTCCTGGTGGACCCGCGCCGGGTCGCTGCCCGCCACGACGATCGGCTCGTAGCCGTATCCGCGCAGCAGGGTCAGCAATTCCGACTCCGGAATGCGAGCCAGGATGGTCGGATTGGCGATCTTGTACTGATTCAACGCGAGAATCGGCAGCACCGCCCCGTCGCGCACCGGATTGAGGAATTTGTTGGCATGCCAGCTCGTCGCGAGCGGCCCGGTCTCCGCCTCACCGTCGCCGACCACGCAGAACACCGTCAGATCCGGATTGTCGAGCGCCGCCCCGAATGCGTGCAGCAGCGAATAGCCGAGCTCACCGCCCTCGTGGAAGGAACCAGGAGTTTCCGGCGCACAGTGACTCGGCACGCCACCGGGGAAGGAGAACTGTGCGAACAGCGCGGCCATCCCGGTTTCATCCTGCGGTACATGGCTGTAGAGCTCCGAATATGTCCCCTCCAGCCAAGCGCATGCATTCGGCCCCGGCCCGCCGTGCCCGGGACCGGCCACGAAGACGGCATTCAGATCGCGCTGGCGGATCGCCCGATTCGCATGCACCCAGACCAGGTTCAGACCGGGCACGGTGCCGAAATGGCCGAGCAGCCGCGGCTTGATGTGTTCGGCGCGCAGCGGTTCGCGCAGCAGCGGATTGCGCATGAGATAGATCTGGCCGACCGCGAGATAGTTCGCGGCACGCCACCACGCGTCGATCGATTCCAGCTCCGTATGTCCAAGGGGGCCGGAAACCTCCCCGAGCCGATACGGCCGCGGTGCGACGGTGGCACCGCCACTGCTGTCGACATTGTCGGCCGAGGTATCGCCCCCGACACTGGCCATCTGCGTCATACGCCGACTCTCCTCACACTCGGGCATCGGAAGCGGCACCTCGATGGACCGCCTGTCACGGGTCCTGCACGGTTGCCGACGTCGATCGATAACGCCGGATGGAGAATTCACCGCCAGCCTACCCACGCGGGGCCCCGCGCCGATCGGTTCTCACCGTCCCGCGTCGGGGGTCGGCCCGTCTCGTGCCGGAGGTCACCCGATCCGGTGCCATCGGTCCTCGCCCTATCGAAAGGGTGGCTCGGGCGAGGCGATGCGGGGTGGATTATGGTCCGCCACATGCAAACACTGCGCAGGATCATCGGTATCGGCACCATTGCCGCCGCGACATTCGCGCTGGCCGCCTGTGGCTCGGACAATGACAAGGGCTCGACGGCCACGTCGTCGGCGACAGCCTCATCGCCCGCCAAGGCGTCGGCGCAGCCCACCTTCGGCCAGCTGCCCGCGCAGCCCACCGGAGCCGAATGCACCGCCGATGACATCGTGGTGGTCGGCGGTTTCGGCGCCACTCCGAAGATCACCATCCCCGACACCTGTACCGCGCCGACCCAACTCGTCGTCAAGGATCTGGTCGCGGGCAGCGGTCCGGGTGCGGTCGCCGGTCAGCCCCTCACCATGAACTACACGCTGATCACCTGGTCGGATAAGAAGAAGCTGGACAGCTCGTTCGACCGCGGCAAGCCGTTCCAGCTCACGCTGGGCGCCGGACAGGTCATTCCGGGCTGGGAGCAGGGCCTGGTCGGTGTGCAGGCGGGCGCGCGGCGGCTGCTGATCATCCCGCCGAACCTCGGCTACGGCGCAGGTGGCAATGGCATCAAGCCCAACGAGACGCTGGTCTTCGTCACCGACGCGGTCGCCGTCGGCAAGTGACGACGGCGCGGGGTGCGTGGCGGTGGTGCTGCCTGCAGCCCGCCGCGACCGGTCAACTAATCTGGTCGAGATGCGCACGTTAACTCGTGCGGCGATTTCGCTCGTGATTACCCCTAGCAAGTCGACCAGAACCAACGAACAAGGAGCATGTCCGTGAAGAGCACCGTCGAGCAGCTGAGCCCGACCCGGGTCCGGATCAACGTCGAGGTGCCTTTCGAGGAGCTGAAGCCGGACTTCGACAAGGCCTACAAGGCGCTGGCCAACCAGGTCCGCATCCCCGGCTTCCGTCCGGGCAAGGCCCCGGCCAAGCTCATCGAGGCCCGCGTGGGCCGCGGCGCGATCCTGGAGCAGGTCGTCAACGACGTACTGCCCGGCCGCTACAGCGAGGCCGTCACCACGTCCGAGGTCAAGGTCATCGGCCAGCCCGAGATCGAGATCACCAAGATCGAGGACGGCCAGGAGCTGGCGTTCACGGCCGAGGTCGACGTGCGCCCCGAGATCACCCTGCCCGCGTACGACGGCATCGAGGTGACCGTCGATTCGTTCACCATCGGTGACGAGGACATCGAGGAACAGCTGCAGTCGCTGCGCCAGCGCTTCGGCACCCTGACCGGTGTCGAGCGTCCGGTCCAGAACGGCGACTTCGTCTCCATCGATCTCTCGGCCACCGTCGACGGCGAGGACGTGCCCGAGGCGGCCACCACCGGCCTGTCCCACGAGGTCGGCTCCGGTCAGCTGATCGAAGGCCTGGACGAGGCGCTGATCGGCCTTTCGGTCGACGAGTCCAAGGAGTTCACTTCGACCCTGGTCGCCGGTGAGCATGCGGGCAAGGAGGCGGTCATCACCGTCACCGTGCGCTCGGTCAAGGAGCGCGAGCTGCCCGAGGCCGATGACGACTTCGCCCAGCTCGCCAGCGAATTCGACACCCTCGACGAGCTGAAGGAAGACCTGCGCAACCGGGTCGAGCGGGTCAAGAAGGTCGAGCAGGCCGGTCAGATCCGCGACAAGGTGCTGGAGACCCTGCTGGAGCAGGTCGAGGTGCCGCTGCCCGAGGCGGTCGTGCAGGCCGAGATCGACGCCGTGCTGCACGATGCGGTGCACGGCTTCGACCACGACGAGGCCAAACTGGCCGAGGCGCTCGAGGCCCAGGGTTCCAGCCGCGAGGAGTTCGACAAGGACACCAAGGAGTCCGCCGAGAAGTCGGTGAAGACCCAGCTGCTGCTGGACGCCATCGCCGAGGCGGACAACACCCAGGTCGGCCAGGAGGAGCTCACCGAGCGGATCCTGTTCCAGGCGCAGCGCTACGGTCTGTCGCCCGAGCAGTTCATCCAGCAGGTGCAGCAGGCGGGTCAGCTCGGCGCGGTCTTCGCCGATGTCCGCCGCGGCAAGGCGCTGGCCGGTGTGGTCGGCAAGGTGAAGGTCACCGACTCCGAGGGCAACACCGTGGACACCGCCGAAATGTTCGGTGCCCCTGAGGGTTCCACCGATGCGGCGGAGTCCGACGAGGCCGCCGCGGCGAGTGCCGAATAACTTCATGAAGTGCCAGCGTGATGACGCCCCGGATGGGTGCGTTATTGCGCTGTGAGCGAAGATGGGCGGTACCGGGAGTTCGGTGCCGCCCTGCTTCGTTAATGTTTGTGACAAGCGAACCAGAGATGGCTGTTCGGCCTCAGCAACGAGCCGGTGAGAGAAGGCAGGTATCCGTGACAATGAACAAGGCAGGGGTCGTCATGAGTTCCCCCACTGCTGGTCTCAACCTCAGTGATTCGGTATACGAGCGTCTGCTGCGTTCGCGCATCATCTTCCTCGGCACCCAGGTCGACGACGACATCGCCAACAAGGTGTGCGCGCAGATCCTGCTGCTGTCGGCGGAGGATCCGACCAAGGAGATCGCGCTCTACATCAACTCGCCAGGTGGTTCGGTCACCGCGGGTATGGCCATCTACGACACGATGCAGTTCTCCGAGTGCGATATCGCCACCTACGGCATGGGCCTGGCCGCATCGATGGGTCAGTTCCTGCTCACCGCCGGCACCAAGGGCAAGCGGTTCGCCCTGCCGCATGCGCGCATCATGATGCACCAGCCCTCGGCGGGCATCGGTGGTTCCGCGGCCGATATCGCGATCATGGCCGAGCAGTTCGCGCACACCAAGCGCGAGCTCAACGAGTTGCAGGCGCTGCACACCGGTAAGTCGATCGAGCAGGTCACCGCCGATGCCGACCGCGACCGCTGGTTCACCGCGGCGCAGGCGCTGGAATACGGCTTCATCGACCGCGTGATCACCCACGCGGCGCAGGCGAACGGCGCGGGTAACTAACTGAACACGCAGATCCGTTCCCCCTCAACGACTTTGGAGACGAAGATGGTCAATCAGTTCGACCCGCGCGCCGGTCTCGGCGGCACCGCTCCGGCGAGCCCGCAGTCGCGCTACATCCTGCCCTCGTTCATCGAGCACTCCAGCTTCGGTGTCAAGGAGTCCAACCCGTACAACAAGCTGTTCGAGGAGCGCATCATCTTCCTCGGCGTGCAGGTCGACGACGCCTCGGCCAACGACATCATGGCGCAGCTGCTGGTGCTGGAGTCGCTGGATCCCGATCGCGACATCACCATGTACATCAACTCGCCCGGTGGCTCGTTCACCTCGCTGATGGCGATCTACGACACCATGCAGTACGTGCGTGCCGATGTCGCCACCGTCTGCCTCGGTCAGGCCGCTTCGGCCGCCGCCGTGCTGCTCGCCGCCGGCACCCCCGGCAAGCGGGCCTGCCTTCCCAACGCTCGGGTCCTCATCCACCAGCCCTCGCTGGAGGGCGGTATCCAGGGGCAGGTTTCGGACCTGGAGATCCAGGCCGCCGAGATCGAGCGCATGCGTCGCCTGATGGAGACCACGCTGGCGCGCCACACCGGTAAGGACGCGGACACCATCCGCAAGGACACCGACCGCGACAAGATCCTGACGGCCGAGGAGGCCAAGGAATACGGGATCATCGATACGGTGTTCGACTACCGCAAGCTCAGCGCCCAGAAATAAGAAGCCGCGCCGGATGGCGTGGTGCGCTGATCGCTCGTAAGTTGCTCAATATCAGGATATTCCGGCCGGGACAGGTGCCACTCGGCATGTGGCCCGGCCGGACTGCTTCAGGAAAGTCGATCGGCCGGAACGGTGTCCGGCAGAAGGCATTCCGGGGCGGGCGGCCAGGCGTGTCGAATGGCCGTCGATCGGGGTGAACGTGTTCCATAGTGGTAAGAACTCGTAGAACCCCGGCGAGAAACATGCTCGAGTTATCGACCTCCGTCGCGCACACCGGGTACGGTCGACCTAGGGACCTTTGCTCCCGGTTGACGGCAGTGCTCGAACGTCGGATTCGCTCGAGGTGTTCGTGATTACACCCGAGGGTGGCGGATTGCTGGCAACCTGGATAGACGGTTGCAGGCGGACAAGGAAGTAGGGACCCACGAGATGGCGCGCATCGGAGATGGCGGCGATCTGCTGAAATGCTCGTTCTGCGGAAAGAGCCAGAAGCAGGTCAAGAAGCTCATTGCGGGACCAGGGGTGTACATCTGCGACGAGTGCATCGATCTATGCAACGAGATCATCGAGGAAGAGCTGGCCGAGTCCAGCGAGGTCAAACTCGATGAGCTGCCCAAGCCTGCCGAGATCCGGGATTTCCTCGAGAACTACGTCATCGGGCAGGACACCGCCAAGCGCACGCTCGCCGTCGCCGTCTACAACCACTACAAGCGCATCCAGGCGGGCGATAAGGGGCGTGACAGCCGGGGCGAAACCGTCGAGCTGGCCAAGTCGAACATTCTCATGCTCGGCCCCACCGGTTGCGGTAAGACCTATCTGGCGCAGACGCTGGCCAAGATGCTCAATGTCCCGTTCGCCATTGCCGACGCCACGGCGCTGACCGAGGCCGGATACGTCGGTGAGGATGTCGAGAACATCCTGCTGAAGCTGATCCAGGCCGCGGACTACGACGTGAAGCGGGCCGAGACCGGCATCATCTACATCGATGAGGTCGACAAGATCGCGCGCAAGAGCGAGAATCCGTCGATCACCCGCGATGTCTCCGGTGAGGGTGTGCAGCAGGCGCTGCTGAAGATCCTGGAGGGCACGCAGGCCAGCGTGCCGCCGCAGGGCGGGCGCAAGCATCCGCACCAGGAATTCATCCAGATCGACACCACCAACGTGCTTTTCATCGTGGCTGGCGCGTTCGCCGGGCTGGAGAAGATCATCTCCGATCGCACCGGTCACCGCGGTATCGGCTTCGGTGCCGAGGTGCGTTCCAAGGCCGAGATCGACACCGATGACCACTTCGCCGAGGTGATGCCCGAGGATCTGATCAAGTTCGGTCTGATCCCGGAATTCATCGGCCGTCTGCCCGTCGTCGCCTCGGTGACGAACCTGGACAAGGATTCGCTGGTCAAGATTCTCTCCGAGCCGAAGAACGCGCTGGTGAAGCAGTACGTACGGCTCTTCGAGATGGACGGCGTCGACCTCGAGTTCACCGATGACGCGCTCGAGGCGATCGCCGATCAGGCGATCCTGCGCGGCACCGGCGCCCGTGGCCTGCGCGCCATCATGGAGGAGGTCCTGCAGCTGGCGATGTTCGATATCCCCAGCCGCGATGACGTCGCCAAGGTGGTCGTCAACGCCGATACCGTCAACGACAACGTGCTGCCGACCATCGTGCCGCGCAAGGCGCAGCGTGCGGAGCGCCGGGAGAAGTCGGCGTAAACACGACGCGGACCGGGTCAGACGAATGCAACCGCAACCTCCGGTTGCTTCCGGCTGGCCCGGGTGCGCCTCTCGCCGCCGCTGGTACTGCTACCACGCGATATGACGGCGGTCACACTTGGGCCAACTCGATGTGTACGGAGCTTTCGGTTCGGGTACTCATAGGTCACGGTTGAGTAACCAGCCCAGTCTTGGTCCATAGCTGGATCGGGCGAAAAGATCCCGCCTACAAGGTTTTTGGTGGCGGGTGCGACGGACCGAGGTCCCTCATGCCGATAGTTTCAATTTCCTCGGATGACAGCACGGCCCCCGTGCGCGAATCCGGACAAACCGCCGAACGTCTGTCCATCGTGGTCTTACCGCCGATGGATTCGATCACATTGTGCGCGGTGGGCGGTGAAGTGGATTATCTGACGGCCGATACTCTTCGCCGGTCCCTGGTCGGGGCCCTGCCCACGGCGGGTGCGGTGGTGGTCATCGACCTGTCGCAGGTAACGTTCTTCGGCGTTGCCGGGCTCCGGGTTCTGATGGACGCCCGTTCCTGGTGCGCCCACAGCGGCCGACGACTTCAGTTGATCACCGGTCCGCGCTGCGTGGACCGGCTGCTCGAGGTTGCGGGTCATGCCGCGGTGTTCGATATCGTGCCGAGCCTCGCCGCGGTTGCTCGGGCGACGGCGTTCGAGGTGGCGCGCGTGAGCGCCTGATAGCGAAAACGCGGGTGCGGCAGTCGAATTCGACTGCCGCACCCGCGGACAGTTCGCCCCGATTCAGAAGATCGGAAGAGGGTCGTGGAGGGGAAGAGTGTTATGCGA
>NZ_JBEXLC010000176.1:0-17849 GCF_040609795.1 Nocardia sp. NPDC004604 | reverse complement strand
AATTATTTGAGTAAGTTATTGTCTGGTGACAATGGCAAGGAGGCCACACCTGTTCCCACGCGCGTAGCCAGCGCAGCACGCCGAGCAATGTGCCGCCGGGCAGAAATTGCATGTACAACAACCGGAGTCGGCGCATGGCCGGATCGCGGGCGTCCTCCGAGCCGAGCAGCCGCTGATCGAAGACGCGCACGATGTAGTCGTGATCCAGCTGGGCCAGGGTCTGCGGTTCGGTGCCGTGGTCGGCGGAAATCTTCACCGCGACCAATCGCTGCAATGACCGCTGCCTGGCCAGGAAGACGCGGGCAAAGGCGCCGCTGCCGAGCCCGGTGAGCAGATCGAAATCATCGATGCGCTGGCCGATCTGGATCTGGTCGAGCGCGTCGAAGCTCCCCGGACCACCGTTGCCGACCGTGGTCCGGGTGGCGGTCGAGGTCCCGATCGAATCGATGGCTGCCGTTTCGTTCGGGTCGATGGCTGCGGTTGCGTTCGGGTCGATGGCTGCGGTTGCGTTCGGGTCGATGGCTGCGGTTGCGTTCGGGTCGATGGCTGCCGTTGCGTTCGAATCGACGGTTGCGCGGGTCACGTCATTAGTACGAACGGACCCCATGCTTTGGTTCAGCTGGGTCGATTCGTTCAGTTCGTTGTATTGCGCGGTCCGGGTCTGCTCAGCGGCCGCGCGAGTTCTGGCCAACTCGGTCAGTACGGAATCCTCCAGCACCGCCCGTCGAGTGCTCTGATCGAAGTCGTCGGCATTGAGCAACACGCGCAATTCGGCCGCTTGTTCGGGATATTCCCGCAGACAATCCTTGGGGTCGACGCGCTCGCCGCTATGCCTGCGGATGACGAACTCTTCATAGACCAAACCCGCTGGAATACCACCCGGTTCGAGTTCGGGGAACTCGGCGCAGTAGTCGAAAAGGCGCTTGCGCGCGGTGGGGTCGCTACTGGATTCGCGGTGTTCCTCGGGCGATGCCCGCTCGGTTACCGTCTCCGTATCCGTCGCGCGCGCCGCAGCGCTGCGCCGGATCCAGCGATGTCGCAGGTCGACGCGGATCAATTCGATCAGTGCCGCCTGGCGCAGGGACTCCGCATCGGGCAGAAAGTCGGCGATCTCCGGCGGTCGGCTGGCGGATTCCCAGCTGGCCGATTCCCATGCGGCGGAGAACGCCCCGACAACCTCGTTATCGGTGTGCAGCAGCGGTCCACCCCAATCGCGGGTCGGATCGGAGTCGAGACCGGGTCGGTAAGTCTTTTCGGAATCTGCACTCATTTTCGGACCTAGCTGCTGAGCGGATCCAGAGAATCCGCAGTGTTCGGTCGGTGGATGTGCCGATGAATTTTCCGCCACACCCGACGCCATCGTCCCCCGAGCAGTAATCGGAATGATAACTTGCGGCTCAACAGCGGATCACCCGATTTCGACAACCACGCGACGGGGAAGAACCAGCACATGCAAAAAGCAGCCACGGGCACGAAGGCGGTAGCCGAACGTGACCGCAAAGCCATGACTCCGGCAGCCGAGCCCCCGGAGGTGCAGACCGCCAACGGGGTGTCCGGTGCGGCGGCCGACGCCGTGCATACTTCGATGGAATCCAGCATGCCACGCGAATCCGGCATGGCACGAGGTCCGGCCTCGGCGATGGCCGCGAGCGTGCGCGACGGCTCGCTGACACCGACCCAGACGATCGGCACCGCCCTGGACCGGATCGCCGCCGGAAATCGAAAGACGAACGCTTTCGCCGTCGTTCGCTCGGCCTCGGCGCGGGCCGAGGCGCTCGCGCTGGAACAGCGCTCCGATCTGGACGTGCTGCCCTTGGCGGGTGTTCCCATCGCGATCGAACACAACATCGCGGTCGAGGGCGAGTCGACGTCGGCCGGTTCCGCGGCGACCGATACCCGTCCGGCCGCCGCCGACCATCCGGTGGTGCGCCGACTGCGGGCCGCCGGCGCGGTGGTGGTCGGGCAGACCGCGGTATCGGAGCTGGGGCTGTGGAGCACCACCGAGAGCGAGGGCCGGATCACCCGCAACCCGTGGAATTCCGCGCGCAGCACCGGCGGATCGTCGGGCGGCTCGGCCGCGGCGGTCGCCGCCGGGCTGGTACCGGTGGCACACGGCAGTGACGGGCTCGGTTCGGTGCGGATTCCCGCGGCCTGCTGTGGGGTGTTCGGGATCAAGCCGGGACGGCACACCGTGCCAGCCGAGTGCGGCGTCGATTCCTGGTCGGGGATGGTCGAAAGCGGTGTGCTCGCAACCACGGTCGGTGATGCGGCACTCGCGCTATCGGTATTGGCCGCGCGTCCGGACCTAGCCGAGCTAGATCCGCCGGGCCGACTACGCATCGGGCTGGCCGTTGCGCCGCCCTCACGTTTGTTCCGGGTCGATCGGCACTGGACCGTGGCGGCTCGCACCGCTGCCTCGGCCGCCGTCGCGGCCGGGCACCTGGTGGAGCCCGCGACCCTGCCGTATGGCGAATCGATCATCTCCGTTGGCCTGCGCTGGCTGGCATTCGCCGCCCGCGAGGCCGTGACACTCGTGCACCCCGAACGTTTGCAGCCGCGCACCCGCCGACACCTCGCACTCGGCCGGTTGGTCCAGCGCCTGCGGCTGATCCGCCCGGCTCAGGTGGACCGGGTGGAGGCGCGACTGCTGGAATTCTTCGAGCGCTACGACGTCGTGATCACCCCGACGCTCGCCGCGCCGCCGCCGCGGGCGCGGGCCTGGCACAACCTGGGCTGGTTGGCGAATGTCGTTACCAGCGCACGGTATTCATCATTCACGCCGCTGTGGAATATGGTCGGCTGGCCCGCCGCCTCGATCCCGATGGGTATGCACCCCGGCTCGAAGACGCCGGTCGCCGCCCAGCTCGCGGCACCGCCCGGCGGTGAATCGACCCTGTTGCGCCTGTCGGCGCAGCTCGAGTCGATCCACCCCTGGAAGCGAACGGTGAGCGACTAACTCGCGACGGCGGCCTGGTGCTGGACCGAGAAACCGCCCTCTACCGCGCGTGCGGCGAATTCGAGAATGGTCGGCCGGTTATCGTCGGCGCGCCAGGCGACGGCCAGTTCGCACGGGGCGAGCCCGTTGAGCGGGCGGGCGGTCAGTCCGGGCCAGCGGTACATCGGCACATTGTTCTCGGCGAGCAGGCAGACGCCGAGGCCGAGGCTCACCGCCTCCAGCTTGTCCTCAGGGGTCGCCGCCTCGGCGCCGATCTTGGGCTGACGGCCATTGCGCGCGTCGTTGCCGAGCCAGAAGTCGCGCACCGCACCGGCCTCGGTGGGCAGCGCGATGAACGGTTCGTCGAGCAGGTCGGCGAAGTCGATGGTCTCGTTATCGGCCAGCGGATGGTTCTCCGGCAGCAGCACCCAGCGCGGTTCGGTGCGCAGCACCTGCCAGCGGAACCGGTTCGGATCGGGCAGCGGAAGCCAGACCATCGCCAGATCGGCCTGTCGACCGGCCAGACCGCTGGACGGGTCGGTCCAGGAGGCGGCGTGCAGGGCGAGCCGGTGCCCGCTCGCGCTCTCCAGATCGTTGAGCAGACCGCGGCCGAGCGCGGACTGGATGCCGACGCGCAGCACCTCACCCGCCTCCTGCAGGGAGACGTTGGTGACTTCCCACAGCTCCAGGATCTTGCGGGCGCCCTCGAGCAGTTCCTTACCCGCGACGGTCAGCGCCACGCTGCGCTGGTTGCGGTCGAACAGGACCACGTCGAGCTGGCGTTCCAGCTGACGAATCTGACGCGACAGGGTGGGTTGAGCGATGTGCAGCCGCTGAGCGGCGTTGGTGAAGTGCAGTTCCTCAGCGACGGCGACGAAATACCGCAGGTCGCGCAAATGCGGGTCCATAGCCCCTTGCTATCAGAATCGGTCCTGAATTTCTAGCCTATTGAAGCCGGAAAGTCTGGATATGGCAGCTGAAACAGTCGACAGGTTTGTTAGAGACAGCATATGGCCTGTCATGGTCATTTGCACCATCGACTTGGCGAATCTCCGGCACTCGTGGTGCGTGCGACCTCGCCGAAGCTAATTGGGCAGATGACCAGCAATGATGTGGCGCGAGGCAGGCTCGGAGCCTCGGTTTCGGCGTGTCGAAGTGTGACCGGTCACCCGCGGAGAAACCGGCCCGCAACGACGTCGGAGCCGTTACAGCCGTGAGTAGTGAGATTGGTCACAAATATGTTTGCGGTCGCCGAAGCGCGAGAGGGCGCCGTGGTCGCGACAACACGACCGCGGCGCCCTCGATGCGCGATCAGAGGCCGCGCGCGCGATCCTCGTACGCCTTGCGCTCGACCGCGTCGACATCGTCGAGGAAGGCATTGCTGGACCCCAGCGCCCTGGCCAGTCCATCGGCCACCGGTTCGGGCAGCAGATTCACCAGCTGCGAGAGCAGACCGGCCACCGCGGTCACCCGGACCTTGGATCGGGGTGCGGCGATCAACGCGACGATGGCGTCGGCGATCTCCTCGGGCTCGGCCGGGCGCAGCAGCTTCGGGCCGCTCACACCGGAGCCGAGTTCGGTATTGGTCAGCGTCGGCAGCACCGAGGAGAACGCGACACCGGAACCCCGGTACTCCTCCCGCAGCGTATCGGTGAAGCCCAGCACCGCATGCTTGCTGGCGTTATAGGTCGCCAGGCCGGGGATATGGGTCTCACCCGCGAGCGAGGCGATATTGATGACGTGTCCGCGTTTGCGCGGCAGCATCCGGGCCAGGCCCAGTTTGGATCCGAGGATCACACCGTAGACATTGATATCGAGGATGCGGCGGGTGATCTGGTCCGGCTCGTCGACGAATTTGCCGGTCGGCATGATGCCCGCGTTGTTGATCAGCGCATCGATCGGACCGACGGTGCGCTCGACCTCGTCGAGGAAGCTCTCGAACGAGATGGCATCGGTGACATCGAGCCTGCCGTACAGCTCGAAATTCCGGGTGGTTCCGGACTCCTTGACCGTGGTCTCGTCGATATCGCCGATCGCGATCTTGGCGCCGAGCGCTTGGAGTGCGGTCGCCGTGGCCAGTCCGATGCCGCGCGCACCGCCGGTGATCACGACGACCTTGCCACGGATCTTCGCCACGGCCGTGTTGGATTTGCGGCGCTCCCGGTGCCCTCCGTGGTCACGCTCCGCTGCCGCCTCCGGGCCCGTCGCTCGCGCCGCGGTCACTTGTTGTCTCCCTTGAGCTTCAAGATGGCCGGAATATTGATCCGCCGCAGACCGCGAGCCCCTGCCGCGCGCATCGCGCCGAGCCCGAACAGCACCTTCGGCATCTGGTACGGGAACCAGAGCAGTTCCTTCTGCTGGGTCGGCAGGATCGGCGTGGTGATCGCCTTCTGCCTGCAGTACTTGCGCACCCCGTCCGGACCGCCCCAGCGGGCGCCGACCCCGGACTGCCCCCAGCCGCCCATCGGCAGCGCGAAGCTGAACAGATTGACGAAGACATCGTTGATATTCACCGCGCCGACATCGAGTTCGCGGGCCACCCGCTCGCCGCGCTCCTTGTCCCCGGTCCACACCGAGGCCGACAGGCCGTAGATCGAATCATTGGCCAGCCGAACGGCTTCCGCCTCGTCGGCGACCTTGATCACCGGCAGGGTCGGGCCGAAGGTCTCCTCGGTGATGCAGGACATGCTCTGGTCGACATCGACCAGCACGGTCGGCTCGAACAGCGTGCCGACACCGGTCCGCTTGCCACCGGTGGTGACCCGGGCACCCGCCGCGATGGCCTCATCGACATGGCGCTGCACGATCTGGACCTGGTTCTCGTTGGCGAGCGCGCCGACGTCATGTTCGGACTCGCGCCCGTCGAGGCCCTGACGCAGATTCCGGACCGCGTCGGTGAGTTTGGTGACGAACCTGTCGTAGACCGGCGCCTCGACGTACACCCGTTCGACCGAGATGCAGACCTGGCCCGAATTGAACATGCCGCCGAAGGCGATGCCGTGCGCGGCGCGATCCAGGTCGGCATCGGCCAGCACGATGGCCGGATCCTTACCGCCCAATTCCAGGCTGTAGGGAATCATCCGCTCGACGCAGGCGGCCGCGATCTTGCGCCCGGTCGCGGTCGAACCGGTGAACTGGATGTAGTCGGCGTTCTCGATCACCGCGGCGCCGGTCGCACCCGCACCGGTGACCACGGCGAATACCGGCGGTGCGCCGATTTCGGCCCAGCCCCTTGCCAATTCGAGCGCAGAGAGCGGGGTCACCTCCGAGGGCTTGAGGATCACCGCGGCGCCAGCGGCCAGCGCCGGGATCACATCGATGACCGGCATGGCCAGCGGGAAGTTCCACGGCGTGATGACGCCGACCACCGGATACGGCTTGTACACCGTGGTCAGCTTCTTGACCCGGGCCAGCGGGCTGTGTGGCGAGGGATGGTCGTCGGCGAGGAATTTGGCGGCCCGGCGCGCGTAGTAGCCGATCAGATCGGTGGAGAAGGCCGGGTCGATCAGCGCGTCCACCCGTGGCTTGCCCGTCTCGGACTGCAGCACGTCGGCCAGGTGCTCGGTATTGTCGATGATCCAGTCCTGCAGTTTCAACAGCCATTCCTTGCGGCCGTCGGGGCCGATGGCCTCCCACTCCGGCTGGTACAGGCGCAATTCACGGATCTTGGCCGCGACCGCCTCGGCGCTCTGTTCCGGCACGGTGCCGACCACCGCACCGGTACCCGGATTGCGCACCTCGATCGGCGTCGGATCCGTCGTTTTTGCCGCTGTCTTGCGTGCCGTCGCTTTCTTTGCCGCGCCGGGCACCGATTCGGTGTTGGTCACTGCTGTTCTCCCACTGACGTTGTGCTGTGAACCGCTGGCAGCCGACTACTGTGAATCAGCTCACTGACCTATGATCGTGACACAAGATTGCGGGACTTTCTTGGGCCTTTTTGTCAACCGACTCGGTTGATTTTGTATCAAAAGTACAACTCGGAGGAATCATGGTCGCTGCCTCGACCGATCGTCCGGCGACCACGGAGCCGCTGCGGACCGATTCGGATCCGAACGTCGAGGTCGTGCGCGACTGGCTGGCCGAATATGTCTACGAGACGATGCGGACCCAGACACTCGAGCAGATCGTGGACCGGCTCGACAACGCGATCATCGCTCGCATCCCGGAGCTCGCCGACCGCGATATCCGCCGTGATCTCGCGGCCAGCACCAGGGCACATGCCAGGGTCATGCTGAGCGGGTTGACCAGCGACACCTTCGATTTCACGCTGCCCGACGAGGTGCACGCCTTCGCGCGCACGATCGCCCGGCGCGGCTTCCAGCTGCGACTGCTGTTGCGGACCTACCACGTCGGGCAGGAGGCCGTACTCGACTACATGAGCGATGCGATCGAGGAGCGCCGTCCGCCACAGCAGATCGAGCGCGCGGTCATGCTGCGGCTGTTCGAGCGATCGATCAGATGGGTCAGCAATTCGGTGGAGGCGCTGACCGACACCTACATGGAGGAACGCGAACGGATCCTGCGCGCCGATCTCAACCGACGCTCCGAAACCGTCCGTGCGCTATTGGCCGACGGCGACGTGGATATCGACCAGGCCTCGATTCGGCTCGGATATCGCCTCGCCCAACAGCATTTGGCCTTCGTGCTCTGGGCCGACGAGTCGGGCGACGCCGAGATGAGCGGACAGCTGGATCGGGTCGCGGCGCGACTGGCGGCCGCGCTCGGCAGCACGCGGGTGCTGACGGTTCCGTCCGGTGCGAGTGGCATGTGGGCCTGGGTCGGCTTGGATGATGAGGCGCATGCGGCGCACATGGCCGAACCCGGTCGGCTGGCACGACTGGTGGCCGGATCGGTGGAGCCGCCGATGCGGGTCGCCTTTGGTGTGCCAGCGGCGCACCTGGCCGGATTCCGCAACAGTCATCGCGAAGCTGTCTCGGCCAGGCAGGTGGCCGAGCGCAGCGCGACGGGAGCGCGGATGACCGGCTATCGCGAGGTGGAGATCGCCTATCTGGTGGGCGCCGACGACGCGGCCATGCGCGGTCTGATCGGACGCGAATTGCGCGCGCTGGCGGGCCGTGATGCCAATGCCACACGCCTGCGCGAAACACTGCACGCGTATCTGAAGAGCCATCGCAGCCCGGAGGCCACGGCGAAACTACTGGGTGTGCACAAGAACACGGTCCGCTATCGGATCCAGCGGATCGAGGAACTGCTCGGCCATCCGATCGAAGCGCGCGGGCTGCCGCTCGAGATCGCGCTGGCCTGCGTCGCCACTTACGGCACGGACGCCCTACCTTGAACCGCTACGAACTATTCCGTCTCCGCACCCGCACGTTCGCGGCGTGGTGGCGGTTCGGTGATCGGTGCCACTCGCGCATTCGGCAGATCCGCGAGCAATTGCGTTGTCGCGGCCGCGATGGCGTTCACCGCCTTGTCCACCGCCGCCTTGGTTGTGGTGCTCAGGCCGGACACGCCACCGACCGTACGCACGTACTGCAGTGCGGCAGCATAGATTTCCTGCTCGGTAGGCGCAGGGTCCAGGCCACGAAGGAGGGTGATGTTGCTACTCATGCGTGCACATTAGCCCTCAGTACTGCCCTCGGCAGGACAAGAATCCAATCCGACAAAGCCAGACGATTACTCAGCCGCTTCCAAGATCGATGGGGAACAATCGGTGGCATGCCTGCCCGTGGTGTACCCACCCTGACCACCTTCCCCTACGAGGAACTCGACAAGCGGGAAGAGGATCATTGGTCCGGCGCGGCGATATCGGATGACGAACTGCGCGCCCTCGCGCTCGGCGGCTTCTATTCGGCGCGCTGGGACGCGTTCCACGATGCGCTGCTGCTGGGGCCCGAGCGCGACCATCCGCTCGGCGACCGCCGCGAACTCGCTATCGATACGCTGACCGGCGCATGGGGCATTACCGACGGCACCGAGGCGCGGGCCTCTATGGAGCAGTTGCTCAACGGTATGCACGCACCGCTGTACGCGATGGTGCATCCGCTGGTGATGGCATCGATCAATGCCAGTGAACGCGACCGGTTCGGTGAGCGGGCCGATCGGCATCGGGCCTTCCTGCGTCAGGTCGGTTCGTTCCGGGGGATGGACAATCCGGAGGCGCTGGTCCGCGATTACGACATCTGGTCGCAGGCGATCAAGATCGGCTTCACCGATCATCTGGCCCGGCCGCTGCCGAGCGATATCCATGCCTGGGATCTGGCCCGAGTGGTCGCGGTGGCCCGAATGGCTTTCACCGCAGGCTATCTCGATGCCGAGGTGGCCTGGGACTATCTGCTGCGGGCACTGCCGCTGGCCCAGCGCAAATATCAGAACTGGCGCCAATTCGGTGATGCCTACCTGACCGGCTGGACCTACTGGCAGGCCTGTGAGGATCTGGCCGAACTGAAAAACGGCGGCGTGGATCGGCGCATGGAGCTGTTACGCCTGTGGCTGCGGCCGACGAGTCCCTGGCGGCGGATTACCTTGGCGGAGCCCAGCGCTGAGAAGTAATCACCACGCGCGAGTCCTACGAGTGCCGTTCGCGGCCCGTCTCGCGTCTGCGCGAAGGCGCGGCCATCGAACTCAGCCGAGTGGCCGAAGCGCAGGCGATGCAGTCGCGAGTCTCGACGGCTCGGACGCGCGGCCCGCCCGTCGCCCGACCACCACCCCTCATCGAATCGCTACGCGATGCTGAAATATTCGGGGCCGCGTACACGCAGCGCTGCCGGCGCGGCAAATCGAAGACAGTCAGTTCCCGTCGGGGAGTGAGCGCAGGATTCCTCGGCCGTAACGCTGGAACTGTCCGTCATCGACCATGCCGAGGGAATGCCGTTCCACCAGTAACTCCCACTCGGAATAGAGCTGGGCGACACCGGGATCGGCCGGACCCGCCGCGCCGTTCGCCGAATCGCGCCGGACGGCGAAATTCACCGCACAGGTGACGCGTTCGGTATCGGCTCGGTCGGTGCCGGTGAAACGCAGCGTGATATTCCCGTCGTGTACGTCGATACCGGTTTCGCCGCGCGCCGAACCGATCTCGCCCGGCGCCCCTGCGGCGCCCTCGGTGGTGCGTGCCCACAGGACGGCGGGGATGGGTAGCTCATGCGCGTATTTGTCGCCGGCGCCGATGGAAATGAACAGCAGTCGCCCAGTGGTCGCGGCCAGTAGGCCGGGGCCGCTGCCCGCAGGCGGATGTGCGATGGCTATCGCGGTCTCGAGCACATATTCGTCGGCGGTGACATAGCGATGCAGTGCGTCTATCGCCGACTTGGCATCGCGCTTGGGTGCCATCCGCCGCACGGCGCGATCGACATCGGCGCGGGTCGGCCCGTTCTTACCCCACTGCGGGGCGGGCGGCTGTAGATCGGGGGCGGCGACATCGACGCGCTGACCGGCCAGGATCTGGTCATTGATGCGCTCGACGATCTCGGCGGCCGCGGGGAAGTCGTGTTCGGCGATGAGGACGGGCAGCGGTGTGCGGTCGGCGGGCACGCCGGTCAGCACGGGAGTCGGATAGCGTAGGTAGATCTCGATGACGACCGCGTCGTCGGCACGTCGGTTGAGCCGGACCTTGAGTAGGTCGGTCACCGGCACATCCAGCACGCGCTCGCCGTCACTGCCCGGTCGCAGCACGATCAATCGCCCGCGTCCGTGCCGCAGTATCGCTGTGGGTGTCCGTAGCTCGACTATGTCCATACCCCCTGCGCTCTGTTGTTTACGGTGCTCCCGGGGGCCCACGTGGGGTACGCAAGCTACCGCCTTCGGGCCCGTCGCTCGCACCGCGGTGTTGTGTCGTCGCTCACGATAGGCCGAACATGACATGATTGTGACCACTTGGAGTAACCCCGACCGGAGACCTCGGGAACCACGAACGTTCCCCAGCCGTTTACCTGTCGAACTACACCAGCTGCCGAACTGCGCGATGTATCGACTAGACCGTACGCGGTAACGTGGCCTGTCCGCATCCGAACCACTGGACGGGACGCGCCCGACGCCACGCTAGGCATGCACCGGAGACACCGGAAAGGACTGGCCGCCCGGCCTAAGCTCTATGAACCGCAAGACTGTGTTTCGCACTCTGGCCATAGTCGCGGGCATTGCGCTCGTGATCTATGCGTTCGGCTACTTCAGCAATGACACACGCGGCTGGAAGAGCGTCGATACCTCGGTGGCGTTGAGTCAGCTGACCGACAAGAGCAACGTCAAGAACGTCCAGATCGACGACCGCGAGCAGCAGCTGCGCATCGAGCTGAACAATGGGACCGACGCCACTTCCGGCTCGAAGAAGATCCTTGCCAAGTACCCGGGTGGCAGCGAGACCTCCAACCAGGTCTTCGACGCCGTGCAGAAGTCCGGCGCCCCCTTCAACACCGTGGTCAAACAGGACAGCGTGTTCACCCAGATCCTGCTGTTCGTACTGCCGATGGTGATCTTGTTGGGACTGTTCATCTTCGTGATGTCCCGCATGCAGGGCGGTGGCCGCGGCGGCATGATGGGCTTCGGCAAATCGAAGGCCAAACAGCTGACCAAAGATATGCCGAAGACCACATTCGCGGATGTGGCCGGTGCCGACGAGGCCGTCGAAGAGCTCTACGAGATCAAGGACTTCCTGCAGAATCCGGTGCGTTACCAGGCGCTCGGCGCGAAGATCCCCAAGGGCGTGCTGCTCTACGGCCCGCCCGGTACCGGTAAGACCCTGCTTGCGCGTGCCGTCGCGGGTGAGGCCGGGGTGCCGTTCTTCACCATCTCCGGTTCGGACTTCGTCGAAATGTTCGTCGGTGTCGGTGCCTCCCGGGTGCGCGACCTGTTCGAACAGGCCAAGCAGAACAGCCCGTGCATCATCTTCGTCGACGAGATCGACGCGGTCGGCCGCCAGCGCGGCGCTGGCCTCGGCGGCGGTCACGACGAGCGCGAGCAGACCCTGAACCAGCTGCTGGTCGAGATGGACGGCTTCGGCGATCGCACCGGCGTCATCCTGATCGCCGCGACCAACCGCCCCGACATCCTCGATCCGGCGCTGCTGCGTCCCGGCCGGTTCGACCGCCAGATCCCGGTCAGCAATCCGGACCTGGCCGGTCGGCGGGCCATCCTGCGGGTGCATTCGCAGGGCAAGCCGATCTCGCCGGAGGCCGATCTGGACGGCCTGGCCAAGCGCACCGTCGGCATGTCCGGCGCGGATCTGGCCAATGTCGTCAACGAGGCCGCCCTGCTCACCGCCCGCGAGAACGGCGCGGTGATCACCGGCGAGCAGCTCGAGGAATCGGTGGACCGCGTCATCGGTGGTCCACGCCGCAAGAGCCGCATCATCAGCGAGCACGAGAAGAAGATCACCGCCTACCACGAGGGTGGCCACACCCTGGCCGCATGGGCGATGCCGGATATCGAGCCGGTCTACAAGGTCACCATCCTGGCCCGCGGTCGCACCGGCGGCCACGCCATGACGGTGCCCGAGGACGACAAGGGCCTGATGACCCGCTCGGAGATGATCGCCCGCCTGGTGATGGCAATGGGTGGCCGCGCGGCCGAGGAACTGGTGTTCCACGAGCCGACCACCGGTGCCTCCTCCGATATCGATCAGGCCACCAAGATCGCCCGCGCGATGGTCACCGAATACGGCATGAGCGCGCGCCTCGGCGCGGTGCGCTACGGCCAGGAACAGGGCGATCCATTCCTCGGTCGCTCGATGGGCATGGGTTCGGACTACTCACACGAGGTCGCTGGCGCCATCGACGAGGAGGTGCGCAATCTCATCGAGGCCGCGCACACCGAGGCGTGGGCCATCCTCAACGAATATCGCGATGTGCTCGACGTGCTGGCCACGGCGCTGCTGGAGCGCGAGACATTGCACCGCAAGGATCTCGAGGAGATTCTCGCTGCGGTGGAGAAGCGGCCGCGGATCACCGCGTTCAACGATTTCGGCGAGCGCGTCCCCTCGGATAAGCCGCCGGTGAAGACCCCTGGTGAACTGGCCGCCGAACGCGGTGAGCCGTGGCCGCCGCAGGAGCCGGTCAAGCCGCGGCTGCCGCAGCGCGAAGCCGCCTCGGCCAATGGCTACCCGGACGCCGGTTACCAGGAACCGCGCTACGGCGGCTACTCACAGCAGCCCGCGACCGGTTATCCGCTGCCGCAGGCGCCGACCCAGGCATACCCGCGGCCGGGATCGACGCACGGCTCGCGACCCGACTACGGCGCCCCGGCCGGTTGGTCGGCGCCGGGCTGGCCGCCGCGTGACGAGCCGCAGCAGCAGTCGGGTCAGCCCGGTCACGGCGGCTGGCAGGGTGAGCCGCAGCCGCGCCACGGGTACCAGCAGCCGCAGCAGCAGTGGGGTCAGCAGGGGCACGGCAACGACCCCTACGACGAGCCCGCCACCGGCACCGGGAATAACGATGGCGAGAACCACGATTGGGATGGACCGAACGGTCGGCACTGACCAGTGGCGATTAGGCTCGACCATCTGGGTGCCGGGTGATTGCCGGTACCTGAGATTTTGGAGGTGTCTCGCTTGTCTGCCAACAATCACGTCGGTGGCCGCCGCACTGGCAATGCCGCCATCGACGAAGCGGATAAGGTCCAGCACAACGGTTCGGGGCCGGCCAAGCCGGAGCTGGTCGCACTCGAGACAGGCCGCTCGTTCGATCAGGCCCGCGCCGAGGCGGCGATCCGGGAGTTGCTGATCGCGGTCGGCGAGGACCCGGACCGTCCGGGTCTGATCGATACGCCCTCGCGGGTCGCCCGCTCCTACCGGGAGATGTTCGCCGGGCTCTACCTAGAGCCGGATTCGGTGCTGAACACCACCTTCGACGAAGGCCACCAGGAGCTCGTGCTGGTGCGCGATATCCCGCTGTACTCGACCTGCGAACACCACCTGGTGTCCTTCCATGGCGTCGCGCACGTCGGCTATATCCCCGGGACGCACGGCCGGGTGACCGGACTGTCCAAGCTGGCCAGGCTGGTCGATCTCTATGCCAAGCGTCCGCAGGTGCAGGAGCGGCTGACCAGCCAGATCGTCGAAGCCGTCATGCGCAAGCTGGATCCGCGCGGCGCTATCGTCGTGATCGAGGCCGAGCACCTGTGTATGGCCATGCGTGGCATTCGCAAGCCCGGCGCGAGCACCACCACCTCCGCAGTGCGCGGCCTGCTGCAGACCAGTGCCGCCTCGCGGGCCGAGGCCCTCGATCTGATCCTGCGCAAGTGAGGCAGGGCGCGGTGGAGCTGCACGGACTCGCGCGCGGCGGTCGCTCCTGTGTGGTGATGGGCGTGGTGAATGTCACCAGCGACTCATTCTCCGACGGCGGCCGCTACCTCGATCCGAGCCTGGCCATCGCGCACGGCATCGAGCTGTACCGGGCAGGTGCCGACATCATCGATATCGGTGGCGAGTCGACCCGGCCCGGTGCGGTGCGGATCGATCCCGAAACCGAGGCCGCGCGCGTGGTCCCGGTAATTCGCGGATTGGTCGCCGCGGGCGTGCCGACCAGCGTGGACACCATGCGGGCCGGTGTGGCGGCGGCGGCGATCGCCGCCGGTGCCGCGGTGGTCAACGATGTCTCCGGCGGCCGCGCCGATCCCGATATGGTGAAAGTCGTTGCGGCGGCGCAGGTCCCGTGGATTCTCATGCACTGGCGGGCGGGTGCGGACTATCGGCACACCGGTCCGGCCGACCACTACGACGATGTGGTCGCCGAGGTGCTCGCCGAATTGACGGCGCAGGTCGAGCTGGCCATCGCGGCCGGCGTCGACCCGTCCCGGCTGGTACTCGATCCCGGTCTCGGTTTCGCCAAGAACGCCGAACACAATTGGGCGCTGCTCGGTGCGCTGCCCGAACTGGTCGGCCACGGGCTGCCGATATTGATCGGCGCCTCCCGCAAACGTTTCCTCGGCGCCCTGCTCGCCGATGCCGCTGGCCCGCGCCCACCGGATGGCCGGGAGACCGCCACCGCGACGGTGTCGGCGCTGGCCGCGCTGCACGGGGCCTGGGGTGTCCGCGTCCACGATGTGCGCGCCTCCCTGGACGCCATCGCCGTAACCGACGCCTGGCAGCGCGCCGCCCGGCACAGCACGCGAGGAGCCGCGACATGAAGGTAGGCCGGGAGACGGCCGGGCGTGAGCAGCTCGACCGGATCGAGCTGTGCGGGCTGCGTGCCTACGGCTATCACGGCTGCTTCGACCACGAACGCCGCGACGGTCAGGAGTTCGTGGTGGATCTGACGGTGTGGGCCGATTTCGCGGCCGCCGCGGCCACCGACGACCTGGCCGACACCATCGACTACGGCGGCCTCGCCGAGCGCGCGGTCCAGATCATCCAGGGCCCGCCGCGCAATCTCATCGAGAAGGTGGTCTCCGAGATCGCCGACGATGCGATGACCGATCCGCGCATCCAGGCCGTCGAGGTCGTGGTGCACAAGCCGTCCGCGCCGATCCCACACACCTTCGCCGATGTCCGCGTCGTCACCTCACGGCAGCGGGGGGCGCTGGCATGAGCAACGCCGTACTGTCGATCGGCTCGAATCTGGGCGACCGGCTCGCGCATCTGCGCGGCGTTGTCGATGGACTCGGGCGGCGGGCGGTCGCGGTATCGCCGGTGTACTCGACCGCGCCGTGGGGCGGTGTCGAACAGGACGACTACCTCAATGCCATTGTGCTGGTGGAAGATCCGGAATTCGGTGCGCGTGACTGGCTGCGCATCGGCCAGCAGCTGGAACAGGCCGCGGGGCGGGTGCGCGAGGTGCGCTGGGGCGCGCGAACCCTCGATGTCGATGTGGTCTGGTGCGCCGAGGGCGGACAGGTCTGCCACAGCGACGATCCGGAACTGACCCTGCCGCATCCGCAGGCCTACAACCGGGCCTTCGTACTGATTCCGTGGTTGGACGTGCAGCCGGATGCGGTACTCGAGGTCGACGGGACCGCGCGGCCGGTGCGCGAGCTGCTCGCCGAACTCGACGCGGCCGAACGCGCGGGTGTCCGATCGACCGAATTCGCGCTACCGGGCGCGACCGCGACGGGGGGATCGGCGTCGTGAAGCTGAAGCCGACCCGGATTCTGGACCTCGTCGCAAATGTCGTTATCGCGGCCCTCATCGCCTGGCTGCTCACCCGCATGGCCTACGGCAGCTTCCCGCCGATCTCGATCTATGCGGGTGCCTCGCTGTATCCGGTGGCCGCGATCGAGGTCGCGCTCGGCTTCGTGATCCGCTCGCGGGTCAATGAACATCAGATCGGTGACGGCACCCATGAGCTGCATCCGATCACCGCGGCTCGTGCGGTCGCGCTTGCCAAGGCCTCCGCACAGGTCGGTTCGCTCGCCGCCGGTGTCTGGCTGGGCTTCCTGTTCTGGGTTTTTCCGCAGCGCGGCACCTTGAATGCGGCGGGTGCGGACAGTCCGGGCGCCATTGTCGGGATGCTGGCGGGGGCGGCATTGGTTGCTGCGGCGCTCTGGCTGGAGTATTGCTGCCGCGCTCCCGAGGACCCTTCCGACGATCCGGCAACTACGTAGAAAATATTCTTGCTGTTGTTCCCCTGTGAGAATCTGGGCGCGGCTGGCTGATCAAGCTACCCTGGCGTGCATGGTTTCGCCCTCCCGTACCAGCACCTCTCGTCGACGGCAGGACGACGCGGGAAAATTGTTCATTGGCGCCCTGATTCTTCTCGGTCTGGTTGCCAGCGTTTTCCTGGTTTTCAGCGATCGGCTGCAGTTCGTCCGGATCGGTTTGGTCGCGGCGCTGTGGGCTGCCGTCATCGGCGCTTTGGCCGCGACGCGGTACCGCAAGGAAGCCACGATCGATAAGGCCAAGGTTCGTGACCTGCAGACGGTGTACGAGCTCCAGTTGGAGCGCGAGGTCACCGCGCGACGAGAATACGAACTCGGCGTCGAGGCGCGAGTGCGCGAGGAGGTCGGCGCCGACGCAGCCGAAATGGCCGCCCTGCGCGCCGAACTCACCGTGCTCCGACAGAGTCTGCAGCGGCTCTTCGACGGCGATCTGCCGATGGACCGCCCCGCGCTGCGGGCCGATTCGACCCGGATTCAGGAGCTGCCGAGCGCATTTGGAAATTCGTCCAACAATAGCTCGACGAATGCCGACGACTGGCCGGATACGGCCTCCCAGCAATCCCGCAGCAGTTTCACCCCGGTCTTCGAATTCGATCATCCGCAGGCCCCGCTGTTCGCCAGCCCCTTCGACGATCCGGTGACCGCGGAGACCGCTGTCGTACCGGTCGACAATGTGGACGACTCGGAAATCACCGATGCCGATTTCGATGATGGGTACCACACCGGACCGATCGGCTGGGCGGACGCGTTCACCGAGGATCCGGAAAAGACCGGGGTCCCACCGCGACTGGATCCGCTCGAGCCGACCGTGCCGCCGCGCTTGGCGCCGCCGGAGCCGACCCAGTATTCGTCGCTCGATTTCTCGACGCCGGAGCCGTCCACCCGGACGCCACATCCGGAGTCGCCACCGCCCCCGACGACATCCGTCCCGCCCGTCGGCACCGCCACCTCCCGCAGACGTCGCCGGGTCGACCCGGACGCCGATTCCGGCAATTCCTCACGCCGACTTTCGGTGGCCGAGATCATGGCCAACCTGGCATCCGAAGAAAACGGCCGGGGCGGCCACTGACCGGTGCCGAACTACCCGCCCTAGATGACCCCCGCGGAGCGAGTTTTACGGGCGACATTCACGGCCCGTCTCGCATCCGAGTCGTCGAAGCACCTACACCGCAGGCCCTAGCCGCGACCACCTGGCGGCGCACCTCCGGCGCCGAACTACCCACCCCAGGCGCCCACCACGGAGCGAGTCTTACGAGCGACCGTTCGCGGCCCGTCTCGCGTCCGAGCCGAACGCTCGGCCATCGAACTCAGCCGAGTCGTCGAAGCGCATGCGACGCAGTCGCGAGTCTCGACGGCTCGGACGCGA
>NZ_JBEXLC010000175.1:0-18125 GCF_040609795.1 Nocardia sp. NPDC004604 | reverse complement strand
CACCAACGCGCCACGCACACCTCCGCATAGCCAAATTGTTACAGCCCCAACCCCCACCAACAGCACCAACAAATGGCAACAACCTGCCACAACCCCAGCCACAACCCCTACTCGAACTCCACCGGGTTTAGCCTCGGCCAGTCACTCTGGTGCCGTTGCTACCTGCCGATAACGAGCGAAAGATGCTCCTATCAGGGATAATTCAACATACCGGGGCGTGATTGTCGAGGTTTCGGGAGCGTCTTTCCGGTGGGTACGTCACGTCGTGGTGCCCGTCGCTGATAGTCGACCGTGATGATGTGGCAGTGGTGCCGAAGGTGATTCGATGAGACCGTTGAGTGCTGTCGAAAAGATCAGGTCGTCGGAAGGGCTGGCGGTGCTCGATACGGTGCGTGCCGCCGCGCGGCCAGCGGCCTGGCAGGCCGCGGGGTGAACACTCCCGATCATGGGGCGACGATCATCCGCTGATTATCGATCTGGATGCCAGCCTGCGTGATACGCATTCGGAAAAGGGATGCGCGGCACCGGCATTCAAGAATGGCTTCGGCTTCCACCCGTTGTTCGCATTCGTCAACCGTGGTGGCAGCATCGGGCACCGGTTCGGGGCGCTCCGATCTGCTGGGCACTCACACGCACGAATGCAAGATCACCCCGAGAACATTTCCACACCTGTGGTGAAGTGTGCACCCTCGAATCGGGCCCTGTGGTGTATCGCCAGCCAAAGTCTTCGCTGGGATCAACGAGGGCAGGTTCAAGCCGGAATCCCTTGCGGCCGAGACTATTTCGTCGCGCGTACAACCTAAGACATCCCCTGTTGCTCGCTGCACACTGGAGCGATCGATGCGCGCCCAGGTGGCGACGGGTGCGGTGCAAGAAGATCCGCACCACCGAGGCATACCCTGTGTCATCACCGGCACCAGATCTGACGCCGACTCCCGATCTGCTGCTCGTCGCGGACTTCACAGAAGTCCGTTGGTCCTGGGTTCGTTCGCTGACACGGCGTGCACGGTCGACGCATACGCGGGTACGTGAATCCCCCCGGGTTTCGTGCCCACTCTCTTTCTTGAGAGGATGGGCGAGAGATGCCTGCGAAGTACGACGAAGCGACCAAGGCCAAGGCCGTCCGGCTGGTCGTCGATCACCGTGACGACTACGACAGCGAGTGGGCAGCGATCAAGGCGGTGTCGGCCCGGCTGGGGATGACGGCGGAGACGCTGCGGAAATGGATCCGGCAGGCCGCGGTCGATCGAGGTGAGGCCGAGGGGACCTCGACGGAGTCGGCGAGAATCATCCGTGAGCAGAAACGGAAGATCGCCGAGTTGGAGCAGACGATCGAAATCCTTTCTGCGGCAACGTCTTTTTTCGCGCGGGACAAGCACCCGCGACACCCTTAGTGTGTGAGTTCATCGCCGAACACAAGGCTCGGTTCCCGATAGCGGCGATGTGCCGGGCGCTGACCGCTCGCGGGGTGAAGATCTCCCCTCGAACGTTCCATGCCTGGGCGAAACGTGCGCCGTCGAAACGAGCCTTGTGGGATATCACCCTCACCGAGATCCTGGCCGGCTGCTACGAGCCCGACGAGAACGGCAGACGTCAGCCCGAATGCCTGTACGGGGCGGAAAAGATGTGGGCGCACCTGCAGCGTCAAGGCATCCCGGCCGCCCGGTGCACCGTGGAACGGTTGATGCGGGCCAACGGGTGATGGGGTGTGTTGCGGCGCAAGACGATTCGTACCACCGAGGCCGATCCGGCTGCGGTGCGGGCGGCGGATCTGGTGGATCGGCAGTTCCGGGTGCTGGCACCGAACCTGCTGGTCGTGGCGGACTTCACCTATGTGCGGCTGGCGACGGGTGCGTTCGTGTACACGGCGTTCGTCATCGATGCGTACGCGGGCCGGATCCTGGGCTGGGAATGCGCGACCAGCAAACTGACCGCGTTCGTGGAATCGGCGATCCGGCAAGCCGTCGCGCTGCGGAACCGTGAAGGTCATCCGCTGACCGATGCAATCCATCATTCGGATGCGGGAAGTCAGTACACCTCGATGAAATTCGGTGAGACACTGATGCTTTCAGGTCTCAAGCCGTCGATTGGATCGGTTGGCGATGCCTTCGACAATGCCCTCGCCGAGACCACGATCGGGCTCTACAAGACCGAAGCGGTCCGGGGCGGTTCACCGTTCCGGCGTGGTCCGCTGCACCGCCTGGCTGATGTCGAGCAACTCACCCATGAGTGGGTCAGCTGGTTCAACGAGTCCCGGCTGATGCATCGGCTCGGCCGCAAACCACCGGTCGAGTACGAGGCCGACTACTATGCCGCTCGGACCGAACAACCGGTCGGAGACAGATAACCGGGTGCGCACGAAACCCGGGGGGATTCAACGCACCTGGGCTCGGAGTGCTCGACCAGCAAGCAGACTGCTTTTGTGAATTATGCGCACCGCGCCGGACAAGCGGCTGGTGACCGAAACAGGTATGCACCCAACCCGGAGGGTGTTCATCTACTGTTGTCAGACGCCCCGCTCGGGAATTTCGGAGAACGGCGGATCCGACCTCAGCGTAGGTTGTAGTACCCAACCGGAATTGCCAGCTTTGCGGGCTTGGTCAATGCCCCATTCCCAGTCCACCGTCGACCGGTATGACCGCACCGGAGATGTAGCTGGAATCGTCGGAAGCCAGAAAGCTGATTGCCGCAGCGACCTCGTCAGGACGGCCGATCCGTCGGAGCGGGATAGCTTCGGGTGCAAGCTCACGGTATTTCTCATCGAGGGCGCGAGTCATGTCGGTGTCGACGAAGCCTGGCGCAACAACATTGGCGGTGATTCCGCGAGAGCCGAGCTCTCTGGTAATCGAACGGGCAAGACCAATCAGACCAGCTTTCGATGCGGCGTAATTAGCCTGGCCTGGTGTGCCGGACATTCCCACTACGGATCCGAGGAATATCACGCGCCCCCAGCGGGCGCGAAGCATGGCTCGGCTGGCGCGTTTGGCGACCCGGAAGGCTCCGGTGAGGTTGGTGTCGACGACGCTCGTGAACGTGTCCTCCCTCATTATCGTGAACAGCATGTCGTCGGTGATTCCTGCATTGGCAACGACCACCTCCACGTCCCCTTGCTGGCGGGAGACTTCAGCAAACGCCTCGTCGACCGATTCTGTGTCATTCACATCGCACGTCACCGACAACAGCCCATCCAGTGCCCCCGAGCCACGGTGAGTGACAGCGACTCGATGACCGTCGGCACTCAGCCGTTGAGCAACTGCAAGCCCTATTCCCCGGTTTCCTCCGGTTACCAGAACCGATCGCGGTGTGGCGGTCTTCGACACAAGATCCCTTTCGTCGCATCAGGCGAACTACGCCTACAGTCGTACGCGCAGGCCTTGAACCCTCCCGAGCCTCGTGCACTCGGTTACTTGACTCCGCCCGGCAGGGTAGACGTCCCACGCGAGTGGTTGTCAAGCGGTAGTAGCTTTGTCATCTCGGTGGCGAGATTGCCAGTGCCTCTGCGTTGTAACGAATTCGGCTCCGGACATGCGGAAAACGGTTGCGCGCGCACGGTTTCGGGATGCAGGCGCAGCTTCGCTGTTAGGCAGCAGCCGATCCCGGCTGCCGATTCGATGATCTGTTCAACCGCAGACTCGGCCCGGCGACGCTACTGGCAGCCGTTTCAGCCGGGTCGCCAGCAACAACTGGGACCACCCGGTCGAAGGGTCGGCGGCCTCACCGCCGACGGTGTCGAGGATACCCGGGTCGTCAACGCTTCGTCGAAGCTGCTGCTGAAACCGGTTTTCCAGGCCGGCTTCAAGCCGGTCTCCTACGTGGTCCGGCCCGAGCGCCGAGTCCAGGACGCGATTGCCGAGATCCGGTGCTGCGGCATCCGCGGTGGTCGGCGGAACACACCCATCGATGCGCCGCGTGGCGACACTTTCCCCTTGCTGGCCATGGAGAGCCCGTGATGGACAGATTCGCATGGCGGGATCGGCGAGAGGTTCGGGAAGCGGACCGGGCGGATGCCCGAAACCACGCTCTTCGCCTACGCAGCGGCGACGCCGACTCCGGCATCCTCCGCCCAAGGACCGGACTTGGGACGACGAAGACAGACGCGGGCGATCACCATGGCTGGCAGCGAATCTGGACAACTCAAACTGGTTGGGCCAGAAGCCTATTGACCCGTCGATCGGGGCCAGGTCAGCTGCCATTGGGTGGGTAGCCCGAGGCCACCGCAACCCAGCGGGTCGACCCGAGCGTTACGAGCACTGCGGTCTCTCACAAGTTGATGAGTGGTGCGGAGGCCGATATTGTGAGCCAAGCTAAGGGGGGCATGTGAAACGGCGTTGGACGCAGAGCGGTGGTCAGAGCACCGGCCTCCTCGGCTCGGGCCACACGCGCCCGGTCGAGGGAGAAATAGGAACTCCCCCAACAGAACCCGCGCCGCTGGACCACCGGTTGGAAGGCCCGCATTGAAAGCCCTCGACCTCAGGTCCGAGACCCGGCTTTCCACGGCACGAAAACGACAACAACAGAGCCAGTTATGCCGTCAGTCGACACGACCTGGAGGGGTTAATGATAAACCGGTCGGATTTCATTGAGTGTTCGTTAAGCCGACAGCGCGATCAGTCTTCATTGCAGAACGATTTAGGCCAACCGCTTGCAGAGTCACAAAAATTGTTGGACATTGCGGTGGGGGCGGGTGCGTCAAAGGTCCATGTCTCACCTCTGCTTTGCGGGGACAGATGGGGCGATGCACTGCATCAATTGATCCAGAACGCCCGCGAGGAGGTGATCGTAGCCGTTTCGAACCCATCGATGATTGGACGCCATCATGGACTGGAGCAATTGTTGATCGAGGGCCTGGTCTCAAACGGTAGGCAGGTCAGGCTGTTGCGCTCATCGGGATATGCAAGATCGCGCGCTTTGGTTCCAGATAGTTCAGCAATGCAGCCGCATATTCGAATAGCAGTCGGAGAATTCGACAACACTGTCATCGTTGATCGTAAACTCTCAGTGGTGTGGAGTAGCGCGGATGATTTGATCCGCCGCGGATTTGTCGTCGATGAGCCCGCGCTGATAGCCGCCATCCGCCGATATACGCTGACGCTATGGAATTCCTCCGCGAAGATATTGCCGGGTCCACAGTCCGACGGACCCGTACTGGACGACGCCTCGATCGCGGTCATGACTGCGCTCAACACCGGAATGACGGACGAAGCTGCGGCACGGACACTGTCCGTTTCAGTACGCACCTATCGACGCTATATTGCAGAGGTTATGACCAGGCTAGGGGTTACCACACGGTTTCAGCTCGGCGTGCGTGCGTCGGAGTTGGGGGCTCTGCTGGATCTGAAGAAGGCAAGTTAGGTTTGCGCGGATCCAGCGGGATGTGAGGCAGCGTTTTCTGAACCCGCCCCGCCTCGGGTCAAGTCGCGGGGTGTGGTGTAGTTCGGGGTGGTCATCGCATGATCGGAAATGTTGTCAGGCGGTGAGTTCTACAGGTGCGGTGTCCTCCTGTTCGTCGGTGGTGGCGAGCCCACGGGAGCGGGCCAGCATGTCCAGGCCGAGGTAGCGGCGGCCTTCGATCCATTCGTCGTGTTGCTCGGCCAGCACGGCGCCGACGAGGCGGATGATCGAGTTGCGGTCGGGGAAGATGCCGACGACGTCGGTGCGGCGGCGGATTTCCTTGTTCAACCGTTCTTGCGGATTGTTGCTCCAGATCTCCCGCCAGATCTGCTTCGGGAACGCGGTGAACGCCACCGGGTCAGCGCGGGCGGCTTCGAGTGATCGGCGACCTTCGGTAACTTCTCCGTCAGCGCGTCGAGCATCCGATCATATTGAGCAGCAACCGATTCGGCACCGGCTTGATCAAAAACCGAATGCAGCAGGGTGCGGACCCACGGCCAGGAGCTCTTCGAGCAGACGCTCATCAGGTTGACCGTGCAGTGGATGTGGCAGCGCTGCCAGGACGCGCCGGAGGTCACCAGCGACACCGGTCAGCCCGCGTGCGGCCGGTCGTGCTCAGTACTGGGAGCTGATCATATCCGGTGTTGGACCGGTCGAAGCTGCCAAACGGGTGGGATCGGCCGCAAGACCGGGTACCGGTGGCGGCACGAGAACGGCGGACTACCGCCATCCCGGATCACCGACGAGGTCCGGCCGGACCGCTACCTGAGTTTGCTTGAGCGCCAGCTCATCGCAACGCTGCGAGAGCGGGGCCTGACCGTCCGTGAGATCGCCCGCCTACTCGACCGGGCCGCGTCGACCGCCAGTCGCGAACTGCGCCGCAACACCTTCAATCACGACTGCGGGCGCCATGACACCAACTGGCCCACGCGCGGGCGGCCCAGCGTGCCCCGCCAACCCGGACGGCAGTTGTCCGATTCGCGGCCGCGCGGTGGTGCAGGCCAAACTGGAGCTGGACTGGAGCCCGCAGCAGATCAGTGTCTGGCTGCGTCCAGCCCATTCCGAAACTACGGCCTGGCACGTCGGCCACGAAACGATCCACCTGGCGCACTCAACCGATTTGGCAGCTTTTTGCCAAATGTCAGCCAGGATATCCATTGTCACAAATTGTAACGAGTTCTAACTTTGTCACATGGCTTTCAACGTTGCAGACCTCTTCGAGCACGCGGTCGATGCGGTGCCCGACCGCACCGCAATCATCTGCGAAGGACGCCGGATCACATACCGCGAACTCGATGAACGTGCCAACCAGCTGGCGCATTATTTGGCATCGCAGGGAATCGGCAAAGGCGACCATGTCGGTGTGTACTCACGCAACTCAATCGAAGCCCTCGAGACTATGATCGCCACCTACAAATTGCGTGCAGTATCAGTGTCAGTCAACTACCGGTATGTGGCGGAGGAAGTCCGCTACATAGCGGACAATGCGGACTTGAAGGCCCTGGTGCTCGAACAGGGTTACGCCGACATCGTGGCCGAAGTCGCACCGACCACGCCGAAGCTGACCGCGTTCATCGTGGTCAAGGATGAGGGCGACAAGGACTACTCGCGCTTTGGCGGGATCTCCTACGACGACGCACTGGCTGGACAACACGCCGTGCGCGATTTCGAGGAGAGAGCCTCCGACGACCTGTACATTCTTTATACCGGCGGCACGACCGGATACCCCAAGGGCGTCATGTGGACCCATGAGGACGTGTGGCGTGCGATCGGCGGTGGCATCAATCACGTCACCGGCGAATACGTCGCCGACGAGTGGGAGCTGGCCAACAGCGCCAAGTCTGCACCGAACGGCATTGTGATGGCGCCACTTTCGCCCCTGATCCACGGCGCGGCGCAATGGGCAGCGTTCATCGCGCTCAACTCCGGCGGCACTGTCGTGTTTGTACCGCAGTTCGATGCCGACAAGGTATGGAAGACCGTCGAGCGTGAAAAGGTCAATGTGCTCACCGTGGTCGGCGACGCCATGGCCAAGCCGTTGCTCGAAGCCTATAAGAAGAACCGGTACGACGTCTCGACCCTGTGGGCGTTTTCGAGCCACGCGGCACTGTTCTCACAGGCGCTCAAGGAACAGTACTTGGAGCTGTTCCCCGATCTCTTCATCACCGACGTGATCGGGTCCTCGGAGAGCGGCAGCACCGGACTCGCGGTCGTCAGCAAGGACTCCGACCACTCGCAGGGCCCGCGTGTGAAGTACAACGCACAGACCACAATTATCGACGACGACGGAAACCTGGTGGAGACCAAGCCCGGAGCCATCGGGCGCATGGCACGCCGAGGGCACGTGCCGCTGGGCTACTACAAGGATCCAGAGAAAACCAAAACCATCTTCGTCGAGGTCGGCGGGGTACGCTACGTGGTACCAGGTGACTACGCACGCTATGAGACCGACGGCACCATGACCCTGCTCGGTCGCGGCTCGGAATGCATCAACACCGGCGGAGAGAAGGTATTCCCAGAAGAGGTCGAAAGCGTGCTCAAATCGCATCCGGATGTGTTCGACGCATTGGTGATCGGCATAAAGGACGAGCGGTTCGGCAACTCTGTCGCGGCGCTTGTGCAGCCGCGCGCGAACGCCGCAGTCGACCTCGCGGGTATCGATGCGCACGTGCGTACAAAGGTTGCCGGTTACAAAGCACCGCGTGGATATTGGATCGTCGAACAGCTGATGCGCCAGCCCAGCGGCAAGGCCAACTACCCTGCCGCAAAGAAGCACGCCGCCGAGAACCCCACTCTGGTGCGTTCGCCGCGGTGATAATGTTCGCGCGGATGTCCGGCCGTAGCTCACAACAACTTTCGGGCATCCGCGCGACATTTCCCCACCACAGAACGTTGGTGTGTAGCCGGTTCGCTGCATCGGTTACGCCACGACCGTTGAGCCCACCGGCCGCCGTTCGGTCTCGGGTGCAACCGAATTCATCGAGCAACTACGCCGCGTGGGGTTGGTCACCGTTCTGGGATAGCCGACCGCAATTCGACATCGCTCCTGGGTTGCCAAGGCCGCATGAAAGGCCGACGACAAGCTCAGTGGCCTACGGCATTCCAGCACTGGGCACCCGACACTCGGGAACTACTTACGCTGGCCTGTCGAACTGCCGGTCCACGACGCCCTTCAAGAACGCATCGCATTCGCCTACGGTGTAGTGCAAGGTCCGCTCGGGCCCGCAATTGATGCGGCACCATCCTGGCCGGGATCCGATCCTCACACCCAGTCTCCTTAACGAAGACATGGCCCCTGACGACGTACCCAGCAGCGTCCACGCGGTACCCTCGGCAACCACCCACACCAGCCACCCGACCCGGTTTTCGAGATCGTGATCGCCGAAGGCTCCGACGGCGAGGAACTCACACGACGCCAAGCCGAAGTCCTCTACGAGGTCACGAAATGGTTCGCTTCCCGGCAGGTGCAGCCCCCGGAGGACCCGGAGCATCCGATACCGCGCTCAGCGGTGCCACACGGGTAGGGAGACCGAGGCAGCATCCACTACCGTTCGCCACTACGCAGGTCGAATTCGGCTTCGATCACCAGCCGACCAGCAAGAAGATGCTGGTCCGTACGGTTCCCATCTATATGGAGCCCCGCCGGGGGGCACGAACCTGCGGCAACCAGTCCAGAACCGTCACGCCACCGCTATTTGCCGATGACCAACAGTTTTCGGTGTCGAAGGAGGTTGGCGTACTGGTCGATACCCCCTCCGGACACAGACAGTACGCCGACACGTGGCCGTGGGTTCGTCTCGGCGTCCCCAGCGCTGTCCGGACTGCGAGGTCGGCCGTCGTGCCCGCAACAAAGAAGACTTGCGCACCAACGGATTTCCAGATTGACTCAGGCTAAGCTGGCTGGCGCAGGACGCCCTCGTGCTGAACTCCGAGTGTGGTCAGCGGCGTGACCTGTGCCGGGGAATGAGACATCCTCGGACTGTGGGCTGGCGAGGGCGGTGAGGGCGCGAAATTCTGGCTTCAAGTGTTGACCGAGATCCAGAACTGGTGGTCATGTCGAGCCGGAACCGGCCGTAGGGGTTGACGTTGGATCAGCACAGCGGCGACATCGTGCGGCCCTCGTTCCCGCCGATCAGGTCGTGGAATTTCGGATCTTCGAAGACCGGCTTGTGGCCCGGCATTGTGGCGGGCGGCCCGGGCAAGGAGCGGGGTTATGGGTGCTTCGGAGCAGTGGTTGGTGGATACTTGACCCCCGGTTTCGGAACCGTCGTCTGTGGGGGCCAGGTCGGCGAGGTCGTTCGGGCCTGTTCGGTCGTCGGAGTACGCCGGGGCGTCATCGACGGTGGTGTCTTGGCCGGTGTAGTAGTCCTGGCTGGCACAGTGGTTGTCGTGACCTTGATGGATGCTGTCGTGGAGTGATTCGGGACCGTGGGCGCGGGTGCCGATGTCCTGGTCGCGGTCGTGGTCGTGGTCGGTGTGATGGTCGTCGGGGTTGTGGTTGTCGTCGCCTCCGTCTGCGTCGCAGTAGTAGGACGCGGCGGCGTAGTGGTGCCGGTCGGCGTGAGGGTCACCGCGATGGGCGTGGTGGTGGCGGGGTCCTGGCTGGTGGCCACCAGCGTTGGATCGGTGGTGGAATTCGCATCACCGGGCGGGGCAAGCGACATTGAAAAACCCACGCTCGCACTGACACTGATCGATGCGCCGCTCTCAGCGGTCGCGCTTGTGTCGGCGCTGGTAGTAGCCGTGTCCACCGTCGTTTCGGCTGGGGTGAGGACAGTTGTCGGTTCTTCGGTCGTGGTCGCCACATCGGTGACAATTGGGTCGGTCGGGATGTCGTTTCGGGCGGGCATGTCACTCGGCGTTGACGACGCACTGGCCCTGCTGCCCACTGATGTCGCATCGAAACGAGTGATGGCATTGTCGATGGTGTGCGGCGTGGAAACGGTCGACGCCGGCGCAGTGTTGTCCACATGGTCATCTCCGCCCGAGTCCCACACGACGGCGACCCCGACCAGCACGGCGAGCAGCGCCGCGGCCGCAGCCGCATACGGCACGTCCCTGCTTGTACCTCGCCCTGCAACGTGGGCTGTGCTCGCAGACTCCCTCCGCAACCCTGCAGGGTCGGACTGAGGACCATCGCTTTGCGCCTCGAGGGCATCTGTGGCAGAACCATTCTCATCACCGCGGGTCGCGCTGCGTTCAGCCCTACCGGGACCGTCGCGATCGGGCGCGTCGCTGTCCATCAACTCACACCTGTCGTTGTTCTGTTCACGAAGCACTGCGACTGGCAGGCCGCAGAAGGTCCCGCGACTTCGCGCGGGCGCGGATTCGGGAGGCCGACTCCCGTGGTTTCGACCGCAAATACGAGCAGCGCATGGATACGATTGCCGACGCCGGTCGTCAGCTTCGGGCCGTGAAGTCCGGCTCCACCATGATGGCTGCGAGTACGCGTGACCTACCGTTCGAGCCGTCTCGACCGACGACTGAAACGAGCCGGCCCCCAACCGATCACGACGATTCCGAGCGCTGTCGCCAACCTGGCGGTGTGTTGGATCATGTGACGTCCGTTCCCACTGATCCGTTGTGACCAGCGATTTCACCGATTTTCCGTGACGCTAGCAGCGCACCCATGTCGAAACACCCGCCATATCAACTATCTTCAGCCTCGGCTGAGTGCGCTCCGCCCGCGGGGCGGAACTTTCATGTGAGGCCTACAGTCGTCAGCGCCTGTTGCGTGTAGCGCGGAACAGGTCCCAACAGGGGGCTACATGGAGCAATGATCAAACCTGTGGACGACCGGGAGGGAGTACCTTCCCGGATGATCTGAGAATCAAAGGTTTTGATCAGTCCGGCGCGCCAACGCTGGGCGGGAAGGTACGTCCCACGCTCAAGGTAGTTCACGATGCCGATGCCGCCAATTAGGATGGCGTGGCGGGTGCGGTTGGTGTCGGGTGCGTCGTTGATCGATGAGATCGTCCGTGACGGGGCGCGGCGGAGGCTTGCAGCGGCGTTGGATGCCGAGGTCGCCGCGTGTATCGAGCGGCTCCGGGGCGAGGTCGATGATGACGGGCGGCGGCTGGTGGTGCGCAATGGCTACCGCGAGGAGCGGACCGTGCTGACCGACGCCGGGGCGGTCGCGTTGAAGGCCCCGCGGGTCAACGACAAGCGGATCGATTCGGAAACCGGTGAGGCTCAGCGGCTCTCCTCGGCGATCCTTCCCGTGGGCGCGCAAGTCGCCGCAGGTCACCGAGGTGCTGCCGCTGATGTACCTACACGGGCTCTCGTCCGGCGATTTCGGTCCGGCACTCGAGCAGTTCCTCGGCAGCGGTGCTGGCCTGTCGGCCTCGGCGATCACGCGGCTGACCGGCCAGTGGCAGGACGAGGCCGCCGTGTTCGCCCGCCGCGAGTTGTCCAGCGTGGACTACGTGTACCTGTGGGTGGACGGCATCCACAGGAAAGTGCGTCTCGACCAGCAGAAACTGTGTCTGCCGGTGATGATAGGGGTGCACGTGGACGGTCGGAAAGAACTGGTGGCACTGACCGATGGCTACCGTGAGTCCGCCGAGTCGTGGGCCGACCTGCTGCGCGACTGCCGCCGACGAGGCATGCGCGCCGGTGCTCGCCGTCGGCGACGGAGCCCTGGGATTCCGGAAAGCGCTGCGTGAGGTGTTCCAGACCACCCGCGAGCAACGCTGCTGGTTCCATGTCCAGGCCAATATCCTTGCCGCGCTGCGAAATCGGCGCACTCCGCAGCGCTCGCGGCGATGAAGGACCAGAAATGATTTCCCAAGCGCTGCAACAGTTCTGCGCGAACTCACCCGACCTCGCCTTCCTACGTGCGGTTGTTCGCGACGAACGATCGCAGACCACCGAGTCCGAAACATCGGCCAAGTTCCCTAGTCGATCACCAGTCGGTTTCGATGCTGGTCACCGATGCCGCGGAGGTTCTCCGCACGCGCAGGCATCGGTGCTACGTCGTCGACACTCCAACGACGTGGCGTCGACAGCTCCGGCCCACCGGGTCACTCGCGAGGCACTCTCGCTCGACCCGGGATCGGCGACCCGGCCCCGTATGACACCGTACAAATACGGATCTTTTCAAACCACCCGATCCATAGACTCTGAGCGCACAAAGACCTGTTCCTATTCAACGAAATGATGAGGTTTGGGATGAGGACATCGAGAGCGGTCGCAGCATCTGCGGCGAGCGAGGCCGCACCGCTCAGCGCAGGAGTATAACCGGCGGCGGTAACGCCTCGGCCGCCCCCTACAGCGGGGTGTACGGTGCCGGCCATTCCGTCATCGACCACCACGACGTGATAGGCGGTACCACATTCCCGACCCACGAGGACGGATGGAATTGTGTTGTAACCGTGAGGGATACACCCGGTCAGGCGATTCCCATGCTGGCCGATGTGGGGCCTCCGGGATGAAAGAGGATCGCGGTAATTACACAACCTACGCCGTCCCCGGTCTATGTGCATGCACCGCATACCTGCATCGAATGGGAGGGGCAACTCCAGCCACCTCCGGTCCAAGGGAACTTCTTTATCCAGGAAGGACACTACGGCTAATGCTGCCCTCATAACGGAGGTCCCGCGGCGGCGGACCACGGTAGCGATTCCCGGTCGGAGTAACTCAGCGCTGGGCACGCGCCGCCGTGCGGCGGTCGGCAGCATTTCGCGCAGATGGCAGGGTTGTCTATTCTCCGGCGAATCTGATTCCGATCCGATCGACCGCACCTAATGGTTCGGTCCGAAGGAGCGACCGACGCCACGACGCCTGACGGCACGATCGTCCACTCCGAGCTGCAACTGGACCTGCGACAATCTATTCCCATCGTTGGAAATATCTCAGCAAAAACTCATTACCATGTTCAACTCTAAGCTTTACAACAATATGAAAGACGGTCTTCTCCGATGAAAAAGGCTCTTTACGCTGCAACAGTTCCCCTGGCTGCGGTGGCCTTGTCTTTGCTTCCCGCCGGGTCTGCACAGGCTGCCGCCTCAGCCTCGAACGCAGCACAAATTTGCGGATCGGGGTATCAGCCACTCGACCAGAAGACCATACCCGGTGCAGTAGTCTATCTTTCCTACAATGGGAGCACAGACTGCGTTGTGACCATGAAGACTGCGTTTCTCGGTCAACCGACCACCACCGCGGCTTTCCTCACAGTCACCAACACCACTGAAATTGGTGGCCCGTCAGACCAGGATAAAGGTAACTATAGCTATTACGCTGGCCCAGCTCGGGAATATGCACCAGGGAAGTGCATTCGATGGGGCGGAAATGCTTTGAACCCCGACGGAAGTATGGGCGGCTTTTTAACCGGACCAGAGCACTGCGGCTGAGATCGTGTCTCCTCTCGTCGATTTCGCCTTCGTCAGTTTCTTGTAGCAGGTGGGCGTGGCGAGGAGGGTCGGAGAGGCGCAGAAGCGGATGCTTTTGCGCCCGAACCTCAGTCGAGCCTGCTCGCGCAGGTTTGAGGCCAGCGGCGATCAGTTTCCGCTGCCTGTGGTGGCAAGCGCCACGGCTTCGCGGCCGTCGTCGCAGTTGAAGCGCAGTCCCTTGAAGCCCAGCCCCAGCGCGCTCGCAGTGGGCACCGTCGCCATCGTCACCGGCGACCTCGGGGTCGGACATGCCGAATTCGTTTCGGCGGTCGTGACAGCGGTCGCCGCGAGTCGCTGATCGGACCCCGGTCGCGCATCGGCGGCGAGATCGGCTATCCGATGTGCTCGGCCTCGTGCGCGGCACAGAATGCGGCGGCGGCGAGGTACTGGCGGCAGTGCGGGCCGTGTCCAGCGTGGACACCGCATGCACGCCCGATCCATGCGTCCACACGATGTCAACGATCAGCGTTTTCTCCACCAGATGATCCACCGGGACAACGCGTTCGGACGGGATCTGCAGAACGCGGGGATTGGAAGATAGCGGTTTTGTCGTAGGCGTCGAACGTCTCAACACGGATCGGCAGGTCGAGGATTTTATCGGTGTCGAAAGGTCCCCGAAAAACCCGCAGATCCGGCCACGAATCTGCCGCCTCCTCGAGTGGGGCGTCACAGAGCATGGTCGAACTGGTGGGTAACGACGCGGGTTGCGAAGTTCGAGGCTGCTGCGGTGAGCGCCGCGGCGCATGCAGCCTCGACGGCGATCAAGTGCCGTAGCGTCGCCATCAGTTCGAACGGGGCTGCCACGACGATTCCGTGTGATGTCCGAATGAACGGTTTGGCGATGATGCCGTCGTCCAGTTCTTCCCGGTCCCACGGCGGGAGATTTGAAGGATCCCGGACAGCCACCCCGATGACGTTGTCCAGGCCGTGCTGGTAGGTGTGGGCGAACGAGCCGCAGGGGTCGACGGCGATCTCGTCCCCCACGTGTTCGTCGGGTACGAACGGCAACGGCAGGTACTGCACGGCGCCGAACTGGTTGACCACCCGGAAACAGCTTTCGACCGCGTCTCGGTCTGGCGGCGGTACCGCGACAACCAGGAAGGCGATCCCCACGGCCAGCCAGCAGCACACAGTGACGACCGACTGCTCTGACCGACCGTCGGGTCGCAGGTGCTACCGGAGAACTGTGAGTAGCGTCTGAACATCTGGAACGGAACTCATCGGGCATCTGGATGCTGGTGATCCACTGGCCCAAGGGAATCAAGGCCAAGGGACAGATCCGGCACCAATACCGTTGCGCAAGAATATGTCTCGTCTGGTCAGCACCGGTCGGGAAAATGAACTACCCGAAATACCGACCCGTACGCGAGTTGATGACGAAGTTGATTCCGACCGCGACCAGCTCGTCTGGCAGCAGTCTCTGTATTCGGTTATTTGACGCCGTCCTCTGAATGACGCCGTCCGCTGGGAAGGTGGAGGCAGCCCCCAGTGGCTATTTCCGCGTCCGATGGGTGATCTCGGCCCGCATACGCTCGTTCGGTGTCGCGATATCCCACACCCGAGCGGTGCCCTGTGCATCGCGGTAAGCCCCGGTGCCGCCCGTGATGGCCATGTCGAGCGGATTCGCGCCCGTTACCCAGAGCGACTGCATTGTCAGGGATCCCTGCTCTAGCTCTGCTGTGAACAGGCATTGCATGGTGATTTTGTCGCCGTCGACATGGGTGATCTGACATGATCCCCCGCCCTCCCCGACCCTACGGCTGTCCTTCAGCAGCCAGCCCGAATAGACGTGCAGATCACCGACGCTCGGACCTATCGGCGGGAGGTCCGGAGCCGCGTACTGGTCGGTCTCGACCGTGGCTTCCAGGATCTCGGCCTGATCATCCGGTGCGCTCGCCGCGCTGGTTTCCTGACCGCAGCCGCTGAGCCCGCCACCGACAAACAGCGCCCCGGCAACTGCCATCAGGATCGTTCTCGTCGATGCCTTCCCTGGGTGCATGAACTTTCTTCCTTGTCTTCAGGTTTCGACGTTTCTACAACTACTTCGAGACTCCCCGCGAGCTTCTGCGGCTCGTCAGGGCTCGAGGTCGGTCACGCCCTTGCCGCTCAGAATGTCGACCGGCACAGAAGCTTGGTCGTGTGCAATCAGCCAGGTGCCGCCGACCTTCTGGAAGCAGAAGGTGGCACGGACCCAAACGCCACTCGTTTGCGTCCCGTTGTTCAGCGTGCCGCTGAGCCGACCGAAGCCGCGGCCGAACGCCACAACATCGCCGACGGCGAGCGTCAGATCGCGAAGCTCATAAGTCACGTCCCGAAAGATCGTGAACACCTTCGCCCAGTTCGCGAGCTTTGCTGCTACTCCTACATGCTGAAGGGGCGGCTCGACATCGAAGGACACAACGTTCCTTGCATAAAGCTGCTTCAGGCTGTCGAGATCCTTGGATCGAATTCCTTCGACTATCCTTTCGAGCTGCTGACGAATCGCGGCTTCATCTACCTCGCGTTGGGTAGGCATCGCTGGACCAGCCGTTCCCTTGGAATCTTGACTTCTCACACCTCAAAGCTATGACGCCCCAGGCATTTTGACTAAGTCCAATATTGCTATGGTGTTATAGATCCAGGAGCATGACGGAGCTGAGCCCGCTCTATCAGTTTCGGCGTAGCGCTGCTGCCGTCAACGGAATACGACGCCGACTCTCATCGCCCGACGGACTCGTCGGATTCACTGTTGCGGTTCGGCGGCAGTCCAGTTCCAGTCGGTGATCGTAGCGCGCAACAGGCGGGCGGCGGTTGAGAGATGACTGCCAGCGCCCCAGTACAGAGTGAGCGCTCGACGGCACTCCGGACTGTCGACGGCGATCAAGGCGGCGGAGGCGCTGGGGATCGAGCGCCGGGCGAGGTCGGGGACGAGGCCGATGCCGAGTCCCGCCTTGATCAACTCTGCGATGGCGCCCAGCTCGTCCCCTTCGTAGGCGATCCTCGGTGTGAGATCTCGGGTGGCGAAGAGTCGATCGAGAAGCCGACGGTGCCAATGCCCCTTGCTGGCGGCGATGAAGGGCTCGTCGGCGAGTTCGTCGATGGTCACCGAGGTGCGATCCGCTAGTGGGTGATCCAGCGGAGTGGCCAGCCACACCACCTCATCCAGTAGCTGGGCGGCTTCCAGGCCGTCGGTATGGATCGGCTGTGAGGCGACGCAGAGATCGACGTCCTGAGCCAGGAGGCGGCGGGCCATCTCCGCGGCGGGTATCTGGTGAAGTTCGACGTCGACGCCGGGGTGGGCGTGCTTGTACGCCGCGAGCGGCCCGATGAACGTGAAGAAAGTCTCCGACGCCAGTCGCACGGTGCCGAAGCCCTCGCTGGTGGCCTCGGCGACGGCTCGCCGGCCGGCTTCGAGTTCGCCGAGCGAGCGTTCGACGTAGCCGCGGAAGAGCTTCCCGGTGTCGTTCAGCCGGAGCCGCCCGGCTCGATCGAATAAAGGTGCGCCGAGCTCGCTCTCTAATCTGGCGATGGTGCGGCTCAGCGACGGCTGAGCGATGCGAAGTTCGTCGGCCGCGTGGCTGAGGTGTTCCAATCGCGCCACCACGAGGAACTGTCTGAGCGTGTTCAAATCCATCGTCTTCTCCCTCGGTATGCCGAAGGATCATAACGCTGTGGAAATATTGATCTTCAAAAAAAGACCATCTGAGTTATATCCTCGGTTTCTGATCGCGAATCAAGACGCCAGAACATGCCGGCCACCCTGAGCGGCTGGTGGAGGTCGGCTTCGCCTGCGGGCGGCGCAGGCGACTCGGGGGCAATCTTCAGGTGTCCAGGACGCGCTGAGCAGGATCGCGCCGATGGCGGCAACCAGGCCCGCGTGCGTGTCGGAGGTGACCAGTTCTCGTCCGCGAGCTGGCCGAAGGCGGAATCCCCAATGCGGTGGCCCGCCGCGGCGAGGTAGCCGGCTGCATTCTGCACACCGACCGCGGCTCGCAATTCCGAAGCCGAAAGTTCATGCGCGCCTTGACTCGTCACGGCATGGCCGGATCGGTGGGACGCGTCGGCGCAGCCGGTGACAACGCCGCTATGGAGAGCTTCTTCGCGCTGCTCCAGAAGACCATCCAGTACACCCCCATCGGGACTCCCAAAGCGAGTGTTGCAGGTTCGAATCCTGCCCGAGGCACGAACCTGCGGCAACGGACCAGAATCGTCACACCACCGCTATTTGCCGATGACCAGCAGTTTTCGGTGTTGCAGCAGGTTGGCGTACTGGTCGATACCCCCTCCGGACACTTACCATAACCCCAACCGTGCGGGTCGAGAGATGTCTCGACCCCCACGAGTCGGTGTTTGCGTGACCTGCCG
>NZ_JBEXLC010000174.1:0-18176 GCF_040609795.1 Nocardia sp. NPDC004604 | reverse complement strand
ATGAAATCCGGCTCGATCCCCGGATCGAGCCGGATTTCTCGTATTCGCCTCAGATGCCGAGGACGATCTTGGCGGTGGTGAAGTAGATGATCAGACCGGTTGCGTCCACCAGCGTGGTGACCATGGGGGCGGAAACAACGGCCGGGTCGATGCGGAAGCGCTTGGCCAGCAGGGGCATGGTGCCGCCGATGGTGGCGGCCCAGCCGCAGATGATGACCAGGGTGATGCCGACGACCAGGGCGGTGCCCGGGTCGACGAACAGTGCGCCGATGGCGACGCCCGCGGTGGCCAGCATGGTGCCGAGCACCAGACCGACCCGGCATTCGCGCCAGATCACCTTGAACAGGTCCGAACCGCGTACCTCGCCGACGGCGAGTGCGCGCACGCAGGCGGTCGCCGCCTGGGCGCCCGCATTGCCACCCGCGCCGATGAGCAGCGGGATGAACAGTGCCAGATGCGCCGCCTGCTGCAGGGTGCTCTCGAAGAAATCGGTGACACTGACCGTCAAGGTGGCCGCGAACAGCAACAGCAGCAACCACAGCGCGCGGTAGCGGGCCAACTGGAAGACCTTGGCCGCCATGTAGTGGCCTTCCCACGGCGCGGAACCCGCCTGCTTGGCGACATCCTCGCTATCGGCGGCCTCGATGACCTCGACGGCGTCATCGATGGTGAGCAGCCCGACCAGCCGGTCCTCACTGTCGACGACCGGCAGGTTGATGACATTGGTCTCGCGCATCAGCCGCGCCGCTTGCTCCGCGGAATCGGTGGCTCGCACGAATGTGGGTTCGGTGACAACGAGATCGGACACCATCGTGTCCGGACGACTCAGTACCAGTTCGCGCAACTCGACAATGCCGGTGAGGCGGCGACCGGAGTCGACGACGGGCAGCGTGTACACCGTCTCGGCATTGATGCCCTTGATCCGCACCGTCTGCAGCGCGTCGGGCACGCTCAAATTACGCGGCAGCGCAACGACTTCCGGCGTCATAAAGAGCCCGACCGAGCCCTCCGGATAGCCGAGCAACGTCGCGGTCATCCGCCGTTCGCGCGCGCTCAGTCCGGCGAGCACCTTCTTGGCGACCTTGGCGGGCGCCTCGCGCAGCATCCTGGCCCGGTCGTCGGGGTCCATGCCCTCGACCAGCTCGCGGAAGCTCTGATCACGCAGACCCTCCAGAATCTGTTGCTGGTCAACGGGTTCGAGCTCCTCGAAGACGGCAAGCGCCAGATCCTTGTCGAGCAGACGGAAGGCAACGCCCGCTTGGACGGCGTCCATGCGTGCGAGTTCGTCCGCGATGACATGCGGCGAATGGTCGTCGAGCCAGTCGAGCGCGGCGTCGACACGGTGGGTATCCGCGATGTCCTGCAGAGATGCGGACAGCGTCGGACGTGCTTCGATGAGATCGGTCTGTGACATGGGAGGTCCTCAGCACACGGCGAGTAAGCGAGTGAATCGAAAAACGAAGTCACACCGCGGGCACCGACCCCATGACCGCTAACCCGAGAAGCTATGGCTCTCGGATGCTAACGACTGCACGAAGGGGCGGCGCCGCGCGGCCTTCGACTGGGAGGTTCGCTGCGCATGGCAACCCCACCTCCTAATCGCCGCCGCAGCACCGTCAGCACTGCAGATTTCTCGAATGCGCCACCCGAACGGGCTGGCCGCACAGCTTCCGCTTGAAGGATACATGCGATGGCGCTGGTGTTCACAGTCGAATCGGGTAAAGATCGACAACATCTCGTCCGGCTATGACCGTTGCCACTCCAGGGCCTCAGGGCGATAATGTCGCGCCGGCGGCGCTCTCGACATCGGGCCACGTCGGCGTGTGCTCGATCCACTCCGGCACCGGTTCGACCTGCACACCGAACAGATACAGATGCGGCACCAGATCGCGCAGCGCCAGATGCACCTCGAGGCGGTCGTCGATCATGTGCGTGATCCCCAATTCGGCGCAGTGGATCGCCTTGTCCGCCCGCTTGCGGCAGAACCGCACGCTCTCGCGCGGCACCCCGGTCCGCTGGTAGAACCCCTGATGATCGAGCCACTGCAGGGTGCGTTCCTGGACCCGGGGCCCACATTTGGAGATCACCCAGACCCGGCCGTCGAACCGCTCGACCAGCCGCGCCAACACCTCGAATGCGCCATCGGTCGGCGGCGTGGCCAGTGCCTGTTCGATACCCCCTGAGAGAAAGACCGTGTCCGCGCCCCCATTTGGCAGCGCGGCCCCCTGAATGACCCGACCGAAGTCCACCCCGAGTCGGGGTTGTCCATAACTATTCATCACTATTCCGATCCAGCTTGACCCGAATCGAGCTCACATGCCAGCGAATTGACGACCGAGTTGCGCGCATACGGCGTAGAACCCTTGTCCGGGCGACGCGGAACCGGGAACAGTGAACCGATTGCGACTAGGTTCGGTGCAAACACACGAAGGAGAGATCTGTGCGCTTCGGCATCTTCATTCCGCAGGGGTGGCGGCTCGATTTGGTCGGTATCGACCCGGCGGCGCAGTGGGGGGTGATGCGCGATCTCGCCCAACGCGTCGACGCGGGCGATACCTGGGAGTCGCTGTGGGTGTACGACCACTTCCACACGGTGCCGGTGCCGACCGAGGAGGCGACCCACGAGGCGTGGACGCTGATGGCGGCATTCGCGGCCAGCACATCCCGCATTCGGCTCGGGCAGATGTGTACCGCGATCAGCTACCGCAATCCGGTGTATCTCGCCAAGGTTGCCGCGACGACGGATCTGATATCGGGCGGCCGGGTCGAGATGGGCATCGGCGGTGGCTGGTACGAACACGAGTGGCGCGCTTACGGTTACGGTTTTCCGTCGGCGGGTGAGCGGCTCGGGCGGCTCGACGAGGGTGTGCAGATCTTCCGCCAGTCCTGGACCGACGGTAAGGTCACGCTGGACGGTAAGCACTACCAGGTCGACGGTGCCATCGTGCGGCCACTTCCATTGCAGGACGGTGGGATTCCGCTGTGGATCGCCGGTGGCGGTGAGAAGAAGACGCTGCGCATCGCGGCGAAGTACGCCCGCTACACCAACTTCAGTGGCGCACCGGAGGAATTCGCGCACAAGTCCGACATTCTGCGCGCGCACTGCGCCGATGTCGGCACCGATTTCGAGGCCATCGTGCGCTCCTCGAACTTCAACGCGGTCATCGCATCCACCGAAGCCGAAGTCGAAGAACGCCTTTCGGCACTCCAGGCGCGGTTGGCAACCGTAGTCGATGACAACCAGGCCAAGTCCTATGTCGACGGCATGTTCCGCACCTCCCCCGCCGTCGGCACCCCGGAACAGATCGTCGAGCGACTGTCCGCGGTCCGCGATCTCGGCCTGTCCTACGCCATCTTCAACTTCCCCGAAGCCGCCTATGACACCTTCGGCATCGAACTCTTCGAACGCGAAGTGGCCCCCGCCCTCCGCTGACCCCCCGCCGCGGCGGGCGCCCCCGCGGCGCCCGCCGCTTTCGGTATGCACCGCTGGCACACTCGGGCTGCTTCCCCAGTGATAGCCACGCGGCACGCGGTTGTCACTGCGGCGGCATATCGCAGATCTGGACCAATTCCGTAGCGCGCGAACGTGTCACGAAAACCCCGCGGCCGGGCGGCAATGGCGATGGGCGCACATCACCGATGAGCGCACCCTCCTCCCGTGAGCCGCTCATGACCAATCCTTCGGAACCCAGCTCGCGCAACCTGTTGATCACCGGATCGTAGATGGCACGTCCGGCGCCACCGGTGCGCCGGGCCAGGATCAAATGGAACCCGAGATCTCTTGCCTGCGCGAGATAGTCGACCAGCGGCAGCAGTGGATTGCTCACACTGGTGCCCACCATGTCGTAATCATCGACGATGATGAACAGCTCCGGTCCACTCCACCAACTGCGCTCGCGCAGTTGCTGTGGTGTGACGTCCGGTCCCGGGGTGCGGCGAGACAGGTACGCGATAAGTTCGGTGACCATGTCCGTCGCGGTCTGCGAGTTGGTCGAGTACCCCGCGAGATGGGCCTTCCCGACCGTACCGAGCATCGTCCGCCGAAAGTCGATCAGCCCAATTCTCGCTTGCTCGGGCGCGGCGTTCTCGGTCAGCCCCGCGACAATATTCCGCAGCGTCGTCGTCTTGCCCGATTCGGAGTCGGCGAATACGAGAAAGTGCGGCTGGCTACGGAAGTCGAGAACCACCGGTTGCAGATCGGACTCGCGTACGCCGATGATCACGCGATCCCGACTCTGCTCGATCGACAACACATCGGCGGTCGCGAGCACCTCGGCGCGCGTGATGTGCGCGGGCAGCAGCCGAATCTCGGGGGCACGGCGACCGGGGTATTCCGCGGCGATCTGTGCTGCGGCAGCGCGGATACCGGCAGGCACCGAGTCGAAGTCACTATTCGAGTCCAGTCGCGGCAGCGCCATCATGATGTGCTGGACACCGGCGGCCCCGAGAATCAAGCCGCGCCCCGAGAGGTCGGGCACGAGGGCCGCGGCCTTCCTGCTGAGTTCGGACTCATTCGGATCATCGAGGCGCAGCTCGACTGGCATCCGGATCCGCTCCCGCACCGAAGGCCGGATATCGCGCCACTTGCCGGCCGCGAGAATCACATAGATACCGAACCGGAATCCCTGCGCAACAAGAGTATTCAGCTCATGATCCAGAGATTCGAACTGCCCGATCAATTCCCGCCAGCCGTCGACGACAAGGAACACATCACCGAGCCGATCACTCCACGAGTCATCCATCCGACGCAGTTCCGGCGGCAAGGAAACCTCCGCCGCCCAGCGACTGCGGAGTTCGTTGATCGATTCGACCTGTGCCGATGTGCAGATATCCGCGCGCTCACGCATCCGAGCCGCCAACTCGGCTACGGTGCGGCGGACCCGATCTGGATCCGACCTGTCTGCGATCGAACCTACATGCGGCAGCTCCGCGAGGTTCGTGAGTAATCCGCCATCGAAATCGAGGACATAGAACTGGGCCTGCTCGGGGGGTTGAGTCGCGGCGATCGCCAGCACTATGGTCGCCAACGCCCTGGACTTGCCGGACTTGCGGCCGCCGACCACCGCGACGTTCCCTTGATCCCCCACCGTGGGCATGGTCGTGAGCACATCTTGACGCTGCAAATAAGGATCATCGACGATGCCGACCGGTGCCGACGACCTCCCCTGGTGACTCCGGGTCGACAACAGCACGTCGATGGTTGTCGGCGAGGTCAATGGCGGCAGCCATATCGCACGTGCTGGTGGTGCAGCCCCGTGCAGTTGCGCAACCAACGCCTCGAGCAGGGTGCGCTGGACCATTGCGCCGGTTTCCTTGGCGAATTCGCCACGCTCGGGTCGCGACACGTACGCGGCTCGAATGCGAACCAACTCGGAGTGGTCATATTTCAAGTACGCATGTCCAGGCGTGCTCGGCAGGTGATACGCATCGGGCACGCCCAAGACCGCGCGCGACTCATTGGCCGAAAACGTCCGCAACGCGATCCGATAAGACATATGCGCCTCGAGCCCACCGAGCCGATATCCGTCGAGTCGGTGCGTTGCGAGTAACAGATGCAGCCCCAACGAACGACCGAGTCGTCCGATCATGACCAACGCATCCGCGAATCCTGGCCGCTGCGAAAGGAGTTCGGCGAACTCGTCCACGATGATGAACAACAGAGGCATGGGAGCGAGCTCAGCGCCCGCCGCACGGGCCGACTCGTATTCGCCGATGTTCACGAAATTCCCCAACGACTGCAGCAACTTCTGCCGCCACGCCACCTCACCCGCGATCGTCTCGACCAGACGATCGATCAGCGGAAGATCAGCCTCCAGATCGGGGACAATCGCCGAAACATGCGGCAGCCCAACGAATCTGTCGAATGCATCGCCGCCTTTGGCGGAGATCAGCAGGAAGTTGAGCGCGTCGGGCGGGTGGTTGAGCGCAAGGCCAGCGACAATATTTCTCAGCAATGTCGACTTACCCGAACCCGTGGCACCGACCACCAGACCGTGTGGACCCATACCGCCCTCTGCGGCCTGCTTCAGATCCAGGTCAACGGTTTCGCCGGTAGGCGTCACACCGATCGGAATACGCAGCCGCTCACGCGCGGCCCGCGGCCGCCATGCCACGGCGAGATCGACCCGGTCATTCGCATCCAGCCCGAACAGTTCAGCAAAGTCGACCTCACCCTCGAACGGCGAACGCCGCACTTGCGGACCTCGCGCGTCGGGCCACGCTCCGACGACTCGGCTCACCAATTCGCCGGCACCATCGGTCATCTCAACGACGCCCACCGAATCCTGTTGCAGCTCACGCAGATCCGGCATGGCGACGCGAAATGGTCGCTGTCCGTACAGCGCCCAGCCCGGCCCTTCCGGCAGCCGGGCGGCACGCTCGGGATTGAGTCGCGATTCCGCCGGGCGGTGCAGCCGCAGTTCGATATGTGCGGGCAGCAGATCGGCCAACCAGTCCGGTATTTCGGTCCAGTCGCGGGCCGTTGCGACCAGGTGCACACCGTACTCCGGACCCGCACTCGCCACCTGTTTGATCCTGCTGTCCAGTTCCGCGATGTGCTCGCGGAAGTCGCCCCACCGATCGATCAGGAGAAAGACATCGGCGACCGGGCCTTCGGTCAGCACGGGCCGGGCGGCACGCAAACTGGCGGGTGAGTCGATATTGTTGTCCCGGTATAGCTTTTTGCGCCTGCGGATTTCCGCGGTGACCTTCTCCAACAGCACCAGAACCTGCTCGGGTTCGTCATCGCTCGCGACCCCGGCAAGGTGCGGTAGCGCACTCATCGAACCCAAGCGGTTACTGGACTCCAGCACGTAGACCTGCACTTCGTCCGGGGTATGCGTGAGCGCAAGCGATCCGGCGAGCGTGCGCAGCAGCGTGCTCTTCCCGGCTCCGGCGCGGCCGATGACCAGCAGATTTCCATCGGCCCCCGCCAGATCCAGCCAGACCGTCTCCCCCTCCGCGCCGTCCGCGCGCCGCTCCTGACCGATCGGGACCTTCAGTCGGCCTGTCCCCCACCAGTTCTCGGCACGCAGACCCGCCACCGGATCGCGTTCGAGCCGACCGAGCAGATCGCCGAGTTGAACTCGATCGCCCGCCTCGAGGATGCTGGAGTACTTCCGCCGGACCCGTGCGATGTACACCTCGTCCTTGAATACCCCGTAGTGATTCGGAGTCTGCCTGCTCGTGCGGGCGCGCACATCGGCGCTGGCATAGGTCCACAGATCGTGCGCTCCGATGAGTCCGCTGCCGTTATCGGCCAGGCCCGTGCCGATGCCCTTCACCAGCGCCGAGGTGAAGACCGACAGCGGCGCGGACTGATCCGCGCTCGCCCGTCCATCCTCGGCGGTCTCGATCGCGCTCGACGCGGTCAGCACGCAGATACCATCTCCCGCAGCGAGTTCCCGACCGACATCATCGATATTCGGCGCGGACTTGACCACATCGGGACCGAGGAAGGCGCCGCTGTAGCAGCAGTCCAGCAGAATGATCTTCGCCGCCGCGGCCGAATCCCTGATCAATTCCCGGATGAACGTCGAGGACACCGCCGTACTGCTGATCAATTGCGGGTCGGTATTGCTGGTCGCCAGATACAGGTTCTGCCTGGTTCGCAGGCCGTGACCGGAGAAGTAGAAGAGGATGACATCCTCCGGCTCGGCGCCGCGGAACAGCCGCTCGATACTGCGTTCGATCTCGGCCTTGGACTCGTTGATCAATAGCTCGGTCGGCCGGAAGCCGCCGATCTCCGGGTCGCGCAGCAACTCTCGCAACTGATCGGCATCGGTGACCGGCGCGTAGAGTCGAGGCAGACCCTCGAAGTGGTAGGTGTCGTTGGCGACGAACAGCGCCAACCGGCGTCCGGTCGGACTACTCATCGTCGAGCAGATCGCGCAGCTGATCGACGATCTTGTCGACCTGCCCGTCGCTCGGCCGCGCGATGGTGACCTCCCGATCGCCATTCTTGACGGTGACCGAGGCGGCCCTGGTGCGGTCGAGGAATCTGATCACGATATCCCGTATCGCCCATGCCACGGTGCCGATCGCACCGCCGGAGGCGACCAGCTGGCCGATCTGCTCGAGCGACCCGGATTTCATGCCGTCGCCCGCGGCTGCCGTCGCACGTCGTACGACGAGGCCCCTGATCTCGCGCAGATCGGTCTGTAGCTCATCGACGAGTTCATCGAGCCACTCGGCATCTCGTCGCCCGCCGGAATTGATCACCAGCACAACATCGGTCATGATCTGTCGCCCCTCCTATCGACCCACGCTCACCGTAGTCCGATAACTCTAGCCAGGAGGTATGCGACCCAAAAGCCGAACGGGGCGGCCTCCCGATGGAGACCGCCCCGTTGGACGAAACAACTACAGCATGCAGCTCACGCAGCCCTCGACTTCGGTTCCCTCCAAAGCCATTTGGCGCAACCGGATGTAGTAGAGAGTCTTGATGCCCTTGCGCCAGGCGTAGATCTGGGCGCGGTTGAGGTCGCGGGTGGTCGCGGTGTCCTTGAAGAAGAGGGTCAGCGACAGGCCCTGGTCCACATGCTGGGTAGCGGCGGCGTAGGTGTCGATGATCTTCTCGTAGCCGATTTCGTAGGCGTCCTCGTAGAACTCGAGGTTGTCGTTGGTGAGGTAGGGGGCCGGGTAGTAGACGCGGCCGATCTTGCCTTCCTTGCGGATCTCGATCTTCGACGCCACCGGGTGGATGGAACTGGTGGAGTGGTTGATGTAGGAGATCGAGCCGGTCGGCGGGACGGCCTGCAGGTTCTGGTTGTAGATACCGTGCTCCATGACCGAGGCCTTGAGCTCGAGCCAGTCGGCCTGGGTCGGAATGTGTACGCCCGCATCGGCGAACAGCTGCGCGACCCGATCGGTCTTCGGCTCCCACACCTGGTCGGTGTACTTGTCGAAGTACTCGCCGGAAGCGTACTTGGATTCGGGGAAGCCGCCGAAGTAGGTGCCGCGCTCCTTCGCGATCAGGTTCGAGGCCCGAATCGCGTGATACACCACGGTATAGAAGTAGATATTGGTGAAGTCGATACCCTCTTCGGACCCGTAGCGCACCCGCTCACGGGCCAGGTACCCGTGCAGATTCATCTGGCCGAGACCGATCGCGTGGGATTCGTTATTGCCCTGTTCGATCGACGGCACCGAGTAGATGTGGGTCTGATCCGAGACCGCGGTCAGTGCCCGGATCGCGGTATCGATGGTCCGCGCGAAATCGGGTGAATCCATCGTCTTGGCAATGTTGAGCGATCCGAGGTTGCACGAAATGTCCTTACCCACCTTGGCATAGGTCAGATCGTCGTTGAACAGCGATGGCGTCGACACCTGCAGGATCTCCGAGCACAGATTCGAGTGGGTGATCTTGCCCGCGATCGGGTTGGCCCGGTTCACGGTGTCCTCGAACATGATGTACGGGTAGCCGGATTCGAACTGCAGCTCGGCGATGGTCTGGAAGAACTCGCGCGCCTTGATCTTCGACTTGCGGATCCGCTTGTCGTCGACCATCTCGTAGTACTTCTCGGTGACATTGATATCGGCGAACGGCACGCCGTAGATGCGCTCCACGTCGTACGGCGAGAAGAGGTACATATCCTCGTTCTTCTTCGCCAGCTCGAAGGTGATGTCCGGGATGACCACACCCAGCGAGAGCGTCTTGATGCGGATCTTCTCATCCGCGTTCTCCCGCTTGGTATCCAGGAACCGGTAGATATCCGGATGGTGCGCGTGCAGATACACCGCACCCGCACCCTGCCGCGCGCCGAGCTGGTTGGCGTAGGAGAACGAATCCTCGAGCAGCTTCATGATCGGGATGACACCCGAGCTCTGGTTCTCGATCTTCTTGATCGGGGCGCCATGCTCGCGAATATTGCTGAGTAGCAATGCGACACCGCCACCGCGCTTGGACAGCTGCAGGGCGGAGTTGATGGAGCGCCCGATGGACTCCATATTGTCCTCGATGCGCAGCAGGAAGCACGACACCGGTTCGCCGCGCTGCTTCTTGCCCGAGTTGAGGAAGGTCGGGGTGGCGGGTTGGAAACGGCCGTCGATGATTTCGTCGACCAATCGGCCCGCGAGCACCTCGTCACCCGCGGCCAGCGTCAGCGCGACCATGACCACGCGGTCCTCGAACCGCTCCAGGTAGCGCTTACCGTCGAAGGTCTTGAGCGTGTAGGAGGTGTAGTACTTGAACGCGCCGAGGAAGGTGGGGAACCGGAACCTCTTGGCGTAGGCCTGCTGGAACAGCGTCTTGATGAACCCGCGGCTGTACTGCTCGAGAACCTCTGGCTCGTAATAGTTCTCCTCGACCAGGTAGTCCAGCTTCTCCTCGAGATTGTGGAAGAAGACGGTGTTCTGGTTGACGTGCTGCAGGAAGTACTGGTGCGCCGCCTCGCGGTCCTTGTCGAACTGGATCTTGCCGTCGGCGCCGTACAGGTTCAGCATCGCGTTGAGGGCGTGATAGTCCATGACCTCGCCCGCATCGGCGGAACGGACCGGTGGCTGCTCTAAGCGAGCCGTTTTGCCGGTCGGTGCTGTCGTTGCTGTTGCCAAAACAATCCCAATCCCTCGCGGACGCGTTCGACGTCCTCAGCGGTTCCCATGAGTTCGAAGCGATACAGGTAAGGCACCCCACACTTTCGTGAGATCACCTCGCCCGCATAGCAATAGGTATCGCCGAAGTTCGTGTTTCCCGCCGCCACGACACCGCGCAGCAGTGCGCGGTTGTGCGGATCGTTGAGGAACTTGGCGACCTGTCGCGGCACGAAATCCTTATCGGATCTATGTCCCCCCAGGACGTGCCGACCGCCCCCGTAGGTGGGGACGATCAGCACGTAGGGTTCGTCTACGCGCAGTGAGTCAGCGGTGTGCAGTGGTATGCGAGTCGCCGGGAGCCCCAGCTTCTCGACGAAGCGATGCGTATTCTCCGAGGCGCTGGAGAAGTAGACCAGCGCCGTTCCTTCGGACATGGCCACCTCCCCTTCCCATCGGATGCACCGGAAAGCTGGAAGCGATCAGGCCGCCACGGTTGCGAGCGACTTGATGCGGTCGGGCCGGAAGCCGGACCAGTGATCCTCACCGGCGACGACGACCGGCGCCTGCAGGTAGCCCAGCGCCATGACGTAGTCACGCGCCTCATCGTTCTCGGAGATATCGATGACTTCGTAGTCCACCCCAGCCTTGTCGAGCGCCTTGTAGGTGGCATTGCATTGGACGCAAGCGGGCTTGGTGTACACGGTGATGGTCATTGAGTCCCTCTCTCCTATGCCTGATCCACAGCCTGTGATCCGTATGCTGATCGTTTCGAGCGACCTGCAAGCAGTCGCTAGCGATGCATGATCCGACCTACACTGCGCAAACTCTTGGATCGGTCCCGAAACCCCTGCTCAGCCACTCGCGGCCAAGGTCGATCTCATTCCGTCTTCCAGTACCGAAGACACTACACCTAGTGGCCGACAGATTCATCCAACACGACATGTTGCGAGTCACAAAGATGAAATTCCCAAGCGGTAAGTACCTGGACGCTCGATACGCAACCCGACACAACAGTGGTGCAGATCACAATTTCGCACCATAGCGCCCTCCCAGCAAACTTCTTTCGGCGAACGAAAAAGGGCCGCCCCCGGACTCCGTGAACGGAGCGGGGGCGGCCCTTCCATCGGGACCCGACACTCAGGCGGACACCAGCTTGCCGGTCGCCTCGACGAGCTCGTGGACAGTCGCACCGAGCTGGGTCAGCGCCTCGGCATCATCGCGCGGATGCGCCTGCGCGAACCGGTCACCGAATCCGGCGAAGTGCAGGTGCGCATCCTCGACCACGCGTGCGCCCGCGACGCCGAGCGCCTTGACCACATCGCCGTGCGCCCACTTGGCCGCGTTCTGGCTGATCGAACCGCTCACCACCGCGACCGGCCGATCCTTGAGCGCACCAACGCCATAGGGCCGCGAGGCCCAGTCGATGGCGTTCTTGAGTACGGCCGGAATGCTGCCGTTGTATTCGGGCGTGACCAGCAGCAGTCCGTCGGAGACAGCGACCGCATCGCGCAGCGCCTGCGCGGCGGCGGGCACCGAACCGGGCACGTCGAGATCCTCGTTGTAGAACGGGATATCGGCAAGGCCCTCGTAAATGGTGATCTCGACGCCCTCGGGCGCGGTCTGCACCGCGGCCTCGGCGAGCTGGCGGTTGATCGACGCGGCACGGAGGCTGCCCACCAGAGTGAGGATCCGGGTCTGACTCATGACAACTCCTGGTGTACTGGATGTGGTGTCCGAACTTCTGCCTACACTAACCGGACCATGGTCCGATTCCATTCCCGGAGAACCGCGAGAGGCCTGTGAGCTACAGCACATCCATGCCGGACGACATGATGCCCGAGCGTCCGCTGCTCGGCGTCGGTGCGCCCCTGCCCGTCAATACCGAACGCGCGGACGCGGCGCGCAACCGCCAGCTACTGCTGGACGCGGCGCAACAGCTGGTGCGTGAACAAGGCGTGGACAGCCTCACGATGGACGCGCTGGCCAAGCGGGCCGGTGTCGGCAAGGGCACCGTCTTCCGCCGGTTCGGGAGCAGGTCGGGACTGCTGCGCGCGCTCTTGGACCACGCCGAGCGAAAGTTCCAGGAAGAGTTCATGTTCGGACCGCCGCCGCTGGGGCCGGGCGCGGAGCCGGTGGATCGGCTGGTCGCCTTCGGCCGGGCCCGGCTACTCGATATCGAGGTCGCGGGCGAACTGCACCGCGCCGCGGAAATCGGCGAGGCGAACCAGCGCTATACCGGCCCGCCCTACGGCCTGCTCCGCGCACACGTGACGATGCTGCTGCGGGCGGCGCGGGTGGACGGCGATGTGGTGCTGATCGCCGATGGGCTGCTGGGGCTGCTCGGCGCCGCGCTGGTGATGCATCAGATGCATGTGCTCGGCTACGACCGGTGCCGGATCGGCGACAACTGGGAGGCCTTCGTTCGACGGGTTGTCATTCCGTCGCGCCCAGTAGAGTGAGGCGCCATGGGGAACCTGCGTGAACAGATCATCGCCGAGTTGGGCGTCCAGTCGAATATCGAACCGAAGGTCGAGGTGCGGCGGCGGATCGATTTCCTCAAGGACTATCTGAGCGCAAGTCCCGCCCGGGGTTTCGTCCTCGGCATCAGCGGCGGCCAGGACAGCGCGCTGACCGGCCGACTGTGCCAGCTCGCCGCCGCGGAACTGCGCGCCGACGGTGCCGATGCCACCTTCATTGCAATGCGACTGCCCTACGGTGTGCAGGCCGATGAGGCCGATGCCCGGATCGCGCTGCGGTTCATCCAGCCCGACCGGTCGGTGGTGGTGAATATCCGCCCCGGCGCCAATGCCGTTGCCGCCGAGGTGGCCTCGGCATTGCAGGTGGACAAGCTGCGCGATTTCGTGCGCGGCAATGTCAAGGCCCGTGAACGCATGGTGATCCAGTACGCCATCGCCGGCCAGGAGAATATGCTCGTCGTCGGCACCGACCATGCCGCGGAGGCGGTCACCGGCTTCTTCACCAAATTCGGTGACGGCGGCGTCGACATCACCCCGCTGACCGGACTCACCAAGCGCCAGGGCGCGGCCCTGCTGCAGGAACTCGGCGCACCGGCGAGCATCTGGTCGAAGGTCCCCACCGCCGACCTCGAGGACGACCGCCCGGCACTGCCCGACGAGGAGGCGCTCGGCCTGCGCTACACCGAAATCGATGACTACCTCGAGGGCAAGGACGTCACGCCCGAGGTCGCCACGAAGCTCGAGACGATCTTCCGCAACACCAGGCACAAGCGCACCGTCCCGGTCACCCCGCTCGATACCTGGTGGCGCTGAACCCGTTAGCGGCCGAGCCTATTTCTGATCCGCTTCCTCGATCAGTCTGCGATGCAGTTCCGTGGTCATCCGGTGAATGGCCTTCGTCAGCTCCAGATCGCTCTTGAGCTGTAACTCCTGTTCGGTGAAGTCGTGGTCGGCCTTGATCTGCTGGAACTGCGCCTGCCGGTTCTGGCCGATCATCACGAAGGTCGACAGGAAGATCGCTTCCAACGAGACGACCAGCGTGAGGGTCGGCCACGGACTGCGTTCCAACCACAGCATCCAGACCATGAACAGCACCGCATGGAGGTAGACGAACTGCATCGACCCGGCGAATCTGGTGATCTGATCGGCGAGCCGCAGCTGGAAGCTGGCACCCCGCATCTCCTGCTGTTTCCGCAGCGCGGGATGCAGCGATAGCTTCGGCGGCTTGATCATGGGGTCGGCCTTCTTCCGGGTGGAGCAACGAGATGCGTTGGCGCGCCGATGCTAGCGCGCCGACGTCAGTCTGATGGTGGTAGCGGGCTGTCTAGCCAGCTGCCGAATGACTACGTCGGCGGCGCGGAACCTGAGACCGAGAGGATCAGCCGCCTGCGAAGGGCGGGAGGACGTCGACGCGGGGGGTCAAGGCGACCGACGGGTCGCGGGTGAGTTCGTCACCGACCAGGTAGGCGCAGACGCGGAGCATCTTATCGAGGTCGGGGCCATACGAGGCGGCCAGTGTGCTGCGCAGATCGGCGACCGTGGCATCGGCCGGGAATTCGAGGATTTCCCGATCCTTGCCAACGGCGTCGGCGATCGCGGCGAAGTAGCGGATCTCAACCACCGATGGCTCCCATCGTGCGTTCCGGGGGGACGAAACCCTCGGCGTCGATACCGTGACCCGCCCACTTGTTCCACATGGCGCCGCGCCAGATGGTGGCGATCTCATCGTCGTCGGCGCCCGTGCGCAGTGCTCGGCGCACGTCGAATTCCTCATCGCTGAACAGACAGGACCGCAGCATGCCATCGGCGGTGAGCCGGGTCCGGTCGCAGGTATCGCAGAATTTGCGGGTCACCGTGGCGATGATGCCGACCGTCGCCGGACCGCCGTCGACGAGCCATTTCTCCGCCGGGGCCGACGGATCGGACCGGCCCGCCTCGGTGAGTGTGAAGCGGGTGCCGAGGACATCGAGCAATTCGGCCGCGGTCACCATATTGGCGCGCGCCCATTCGTGATCGGCGTCCAGCGGCATTTCCTCGATGAACCGCAGTTCGCAGTCTTCATCCAGACACCAACGCAGCAGATCCGGCGCACCGGCGAGGGTGTCGCGCATCAGCACCGCGTTGATCTTCATCGGCGCCAGCCCGGCATCCCGGGCCGCGCGGATGCCCTCGAGGACCGAATCGAGTCGATCGCGGCGGGTCAGGCGGGCGAAGCCGAGCCGATCCACGGTATCCAGTGAGACATTCACGCGGCTGAGCCCGGCGGCCGCGAGTGCGCGGGCCCGATGGGCGAGTCCGACACCATTGGTCGTCATGGCCAGTGGGATCTCGGGCACCCGCTGGTGGCAACCGGCGATGATCCGCTCGAGATCGCGGCGCATCAGCGGCTCGCCGCCGGTGAACCTGACCTCGCGCACCCCCAGCTCCCGCACGCCCAGCGCGACCAGTCGCACGATTTCCTCGACGGTCAGCAGTTCGTGCTGTGGGATTGCGGGCAGGCCCTCTTCGGGCATGCAGTAGGTGCAACGCAGTGAGCATTTTTCGGTAATCGATACGCGCAGATCGCGGGCGGTCCGCCCGAATCGATCCACCAGATATGGCGTATCGGGGCGTCCGTCGAGCGAGGGCACCCTGGACCGTACGGCGGGAATCCCCATCTCGACCAGCGTCACACGTCCATTATGACCGGTCCGTACGCCATGCCCATGGGCGGACCGCACCATCCTGGCCTCACAAACTCCGAGTTCAGCAGGTGAGCGTTCGTGCGAAACGACGAGAGAACTCGCTACCGATCGGCGATTAGGCTGGCCGCATGACCTCGCGCCCCACCACCTCCGGTGGCCACCGACCGAGCCGCGCCGCGGCCCGGTCCGCCGACGCGTACCGCGACACCATCGAAGCGCTGCTGCGACCACTGGCCACGCGGCCGGTCGAATCCGTCGCGGTACCCGCGGCGCTGGGCCGACGGCTGGCCGAGGACATCCACGCGCCGGTGGACCTGCCGGTATTCCGCAACTCCGCGATGGACGGATACGCGGTGCGCGCCGAATCGGTGGTGCTCACTCCGGTAACCCTGCCGCTGGCCGGTGTGGTCGCGGCGGGCGCCGCCGGGCAGACACCATTGCCGCCCGGCACCGCGATGAAGGTGATGACCGGTGCACCGATTCCGCCCGGCGCCGATTGTGTGGTGCCGGTCGAGGATGTGCACAGCGATGGCGCGACGGTGACCGTCGAGCGGGGCCGCACCGCAGGAGAATTCGTGCGCGAACCGGGCACCGATGTGCGCACCGGCGAATTGCTGGCGCGGGCGGGCACGACCCTTGCGCCGCGCCATATCGCCGCGCTCGCCGCGGTCGGGCTCGCGACGGTGCCGGTATTCCAGCCGATTCGCGCGGCGGTGATCACCACCGGTGACGAACTCGTCTCCGCCGGAACACCATTGCGCCCCGGCCAGATCTACAACTCCAACGGGATCGCTCTCGCGGCCGCGCTGACCGCGAACGGTGTCACCGTCGTCTCGGTCGAACACAGCACCGACGATCCTGCGAGATTTCGCGCATTGCTATCCGCCGCAACGGAATCCGCCGATATCGTCTTCACCTCCGGCGGGGTCTCCAAGGGCGACTTCGAGGTGGTCAAGGATGTGCTCGGGCCGATGGGCGGGGAATTCGGCTCGGTCGCGATGCAACCCGGTGGGCCGCAGGGTCTGACGGTCGTCGACGGTGTGCCGGTGCTGAGCTTTCCCGGAAATCCGGTGAGCACCATGGTGTCCTTCGAGGTGTTCGCCCGGCCGATATTGCGCCGCCTGGCCGGTCTGCCCGAGGTGGAGGTCTACCAGGTGCCACTGCGCAATGCGGTGCGCTCGCCCGAGGGACGACGTCAATTCCTGCGCGGACGGCTCGTCCACGATGACGACGCCGCGCCCGGCCTGCATCGGAATCCGGAAGCCGTCGAGGTCGTCTCCGGGCCGGGTTCACATCTCATCGCGGGCATGGCCTGGGCGGATGTGCTGATCGATGTGCCAGCGGCGGTCACCGCGCTGCCGGTCGGCGCGCCTGTGCGAGTGTGGTTGCTATGAGTGAGTTGTCCCATGTCGACCGGGAAGGTCGCGCCCGCATGGTCGATGTGAGCGCGAAGTCCGACACCACCCGGATCGCGGTCGCGGCCGGTGAGCTGCGGACCACCGCCGAGGTGATCGCGCTGGTGCGGGCCGACGATATGCCGAAGGCCGATGTGCTCGCCACCGCCCGGATCGCCGGTATCGCGGGTGCGAAGAAGACCTCCGAACTGATTCCGCTGTGCCATCAGCTGGCGCTGTCGTCGGTGAAGGTCGAATTCGGCTTTACCGACACCGCCATCACGATCCGGGCGAGGGCGAAGACCAAGGGCCCCACCGGCGTCGAGATGGAGGCGCTCACCGCGGTCGCGGTGGCGGGACTCACGCTGCACGATATGGTCAAGGCGGTCGACCCGGCCGCGACTCTCGACGGTATCCGACTGCTCACCAAAGAGGGTGGCAAACACGGACACTGGGAACGGCCCGAGGAACCGGCCCCAGCGACCCCCGGTTCGCTGCTCGACAATGAACCGGCCGCCACCGAAGCCGCGGAAGACGCTGCGGCGGTGGATATCTCGGAAGGCGAGCGCTCGGCGGTGGTGCTGGTCGCCTCCACCGGCGCCGCGGTCGGCACCCGCGTGGATACCACCGGCCCGGTACTCGCGCAATGGCTCGGCGGACTTGGCTTCTCGGTGCGAGGACCGCTGGTATACGCCGATGCCGAGATCGATATCGGCCTCGCCGACGCGCTGCGCTTCGCGCCGTCGCTGGTGATCAGCACCGGCGGCACCGGCGCCTCCCCCACCGATGCCACTCCCGAGGCAACACTCGCGGTGCTCGATCGCGAATTGCCCGGTGTCGCAGAAGCGATTCGGCAGCGCGGCACCGCGAAATTCCCACTGGCCGCGCTCAGTCGCGGCGTCGCCGGGCTGGTGGGCCGATCGGTGATCGTGAATCTGCCCGGCTCCCCCGGCGGGGTCAAAGACGGTATGGCGGTGCTGGAGCCGCTACTGGATCATCTGCTCGCGCAAGTAGCAGGAGGCGGCAACCATGACCACAAGTGAATTCGCGGCCGTATGCCTGGCGGGCGTCAGCGATCAGCCGCTGGA
>NZ_JBEXLC010000173.1:0-18420 GCF_040609795.1 Nocardia sp. NPDC004604 | reverse complement strand
TGAACACAGCCGCCAGTGCGGTCATGCCGGAGCCGAGCGTCAGCGAGGCGCAGGCCATGAGTGAGCGAAGCGAACGAAGCATGAACACAGCCGCCAGTGCGGTCATGCCGGAGCCGAGCGTCAGCGAGGCGCAGGCATGAGCGCACCTGTTCTCGGTAAGTCTTATGACCGGCCCGCGAGCCTGGATCTGCCCCGCTCGCCGCGTGCCCGCTCCAACAACAACTTCGAGAAGTACGCATGGCTGTTCATGCGCTTCTCCGGCCTGCTGCTGATCGTGCTGGTCCTGGGCCACATGACGATCATGCTGCTGCTCGACGGCGGCGTGAAGCGCCTGAACTTCGCCTTCGTGGCGGGCCGCTGGTCCAGCCCGTTCTGGCAGTTCTGGGATCTGACCATGCTCTGGCTGGCTCAGCTGCACGGCGGCAATGGCCTGCGCACCGTGATCGCGGACTACTCGCGCAAGGACTCGACCCGGTTCTGGCTGAACACTCTGCTGGCCATCTCGATGGTCCTGATCGTGGGCGTCGGCACCTACGTCATCTTCACCTTCGACCCCAACATCAGTTAGGAACAGGCGAACTCGATGAGTGAATCCCGGATTCAGGAGCACCGCTACGACGTCGTCATCGTCGGTGCCGGTGGCGCCGGTATGCGCGCGGCGATCGAGGCCGGTCCCCGGGCCCGCACCGCCGTTCTGACGAAGCTCTACCCGACCCGTAGCCACACCGGTGCTGCGCAGGGTGGCATGTGCGCCGCGCTGGCCAATGTCGAAGAGGACAACTGGGAATGGCACACCTTCGACACCGTCAAAGGTGGTGACTACCTGGTCGACCAGGACGCCGCGGAGATCATGGCCAAGGAGGCCATCGATGCGGTGATGGACCTGGAGAAGATGGGTCTGCCGTTCAACCGCACGCCCGAGGGCAAGATCGACCAGCGGCGCTTCGGCGGCCACACCCGCGATCACGGCAAGGCCCCGGTTCGCCGCGCGTGCTATGCCGCCGACCGCACCGGCCACATGATCCTGCAGACGCTCTACCAGAACTGCGTCAAGCACGACGTGGAGTTCTTCAACGAGTTCTATGTGCTCGACCTGATCATGTCCGAGACCGATCGCGGTCCGGTTGCGACCGGTGTGGTCGCCTACGAGCTGGCCACCGGCGAACTGCACGTCTTCCACGCGAAGTCGATCATCTTCGCCACCGGCGGTTCCGGCCGGATGTACAAGACCACCTCGAACGCGCACACGCTGACCGGCGACGGCATGGCGATCGTGTTCCGCAAGGGTCTGCCGCTGGAGGATATGGAGTTCCACCAGTTCCACCCGACAGGTCTTGCCGGTCTCGGCATTCTGATCTCGGAGGCGGTCCGCGGCGAGGGCGGCATCCTGCGCAACGCCAGTGGTGAGCGTTTCATGGAGCGCTACGCCCCCACCATCAAGGACCTCGCGCCGCGTGACATCGTCGCCCGCTCGATGGTGCTCGAGGTGCTCGAGGGCCGCGGCGCCGGACCGAACAAGGACTACGTCTACATCGATGTGACCCACCTCGGCGAGGACGTGCTCGAGGAGAAGCTGCCCGACATCACCGAATTCGCGCGCACCTACCTGGGCGTGGACCCGGTGAAGGAACTGGTGCCGGTCATGCCGACCTGTCACTACGTGATGGGTGGCATTCCGACCCGGATCCGCGGCGAGGTGCTGCGCAACAACACCGATGTGGTGCCCGGCCTGTACGCCGCCGGTGAGTGTGCGTGCGTGTCGGTGCACGGCTCCAACCGTCTCGGCACCAACTCGCTGCTGGACATCAACGTCTTCGGCCGCCGCTCCGGTATCGCCGCCGCCGAACATGCCCTGCGCACCGAGTTCGTCGATATGCCGGAGAACCCGGCGCAGATGGTGCGGGACTGGCTGGCCATGCTGCTGTCGGATCACGGCAACGAGCGCGTCGCCGATATCCGCACCGAGCTGCAGTACACGATGGATATGAACGCCGCCGTGTTCCGCACCGAGGACACCCTCAAGCAGGCGCTCACCGATATCCACGCGCTCAAGGACCGCTACACCCGAATCACGGTGCAGGACAAGGGCAAGCGCTACAACAGCGACCTGCTCGAGGCCGTCGAGCTCGGCTTCCTGCTGGAACTGGCCGAGGTCACCGTGGTCGGCGCGCTCAACCGCAAGGAATCGCGCGGCGGTCACGCCCGCGAGGACTACCCGGACCGCGACGACGTGAACTTCATGCGGCACACGATGGCCTACAAGGAGGGGTCGGAGCTCATCTCCGATATCCGCCTCGACTTCAAGCCGGTGGTGCAGACCCGCTACGAGCCGATGGAGCGTAAGTACTGATGACTGCCGTACTCGAAACACCCCCGCAGAAGTCCGCACCGGTCCCTGAGGGCTCGGTCATGGTCGACGTGAAGATCGCCCGGTTCAACCCGGAGGACGATAAGGGCGCGCACTGGGAAACCTTCCAGGTGCCCGTGCTGTCGACCGACCGGTTCCTGAACGTGCTCATCTACATCAAGTCCTACCTGGACGGCACGCTCACCTTCCGCCGCTCCTGCGCACACGGTGTCTGTGGTTCGGACGCCATGCGGATCAACGGCGTCAACCGGCTGGCCTGCAAGGTGCTGATGAAGGACATGCTGCCCAAGGGCGGCAAGAGCCTGACCATCACGGTCGAGCCGATCCGCGGCCTGCCCGTGGAGAAGGACCTCGTGGTGAACATGGAGCCGTTCTTCGATGCGTTCCGCGCCGTGAAGCCCTATCTGATCACCACGGGTAACGAGCCGACCCGTGAGCGCATCCAGAGCCAGGCCGACCGCGCCCGCTTCGACGACACCACCAAGTGCATCCTGTGTGCCTGCTGCACCACCTCCTGCCCCGTGTACTGGAGCGACGGCAGCTACTTCGGCCCGGCCGCGATCGTGAACGCACACCGCTTCATCTTCGACAGCCGTGACGAAGGCGCCCGCGAACGCCTCGACATCCTCAACGATGTCGAAGGCGTCTGGCGCTGCCGCACCACCTTCAACTGCACCGAAGCCTGCCCTCGCGGCATCGAGGTCACCAAGGCCATCCAGGAAGTCAAGCGCGCCCTGCTCTTCGCCCGCTGACCAAGGCCACGCCGAAGGCCGTCTTCATCGAAAGATGAAGGCGGCCTTCGTCGTTGGAAACGAATAGGATCACCTCCCCACACCTGCGGCAATTTCCCATTTCATTCCCATTTTGGGGACATTTCGGTAGCATTACCTTCGTGGCCCTAGACCTGCCCGCCCTGATCAACACTCTGCGTGCCACTGGCGGTGACTTCACGGATGTCGAAGTCAAGTCGGCCGCGGGAGGATTACCGGACTCGCTAACCAGTACACTCTCGGCCTTGGCGAACCACCCTGGCGGAGGAACAGTCATCCTAGGCCTCGATGAGGCAAACGATTTCAACCCGGTCGGGCTAACCGACCCCCAGGTGCTTAAACAAGGTTTGACCAAGAAGGCCAGGACCGCTTTCACTCCGCCCATTCGTGTGGATGTCGAGGATGCGGCGGTCGAGAGCAAGCCTGTCATCATCGCCAGAGTTCATGAGTGTGCACCGTCCTCGAAACCCTGCCGCGTAAGTTCTACAGGCGCGGCATACCTGCGTGGTTACGACGGCGATTTCCGGATGTCAGCTTTGGAGGAACAGGCATTCCTTGCATCACGTCTACCCCCTCTCTTCGATCGAACGCCGGTGAACGGTGCGACCCGCAACGACCTGGACGATGTATTGATAACCGACTTTGCTCGCACCGTGCGATTGCGCGACAGGCGTGGCCTTGGCCGGTTCGAGGGTGACGAGTTGCTCCGCCGGGCCGGCGTGATCACGGCAGAAGGCGTTCCAACCCTTGCCGGCATGCTGGCACTCGGCACCTACCCACAGGAATGGTTCCCGCGCATCGTTATTCAGGCTGCCGCAGAACCCAGGCCCACCGATCCCCCTGGAACGCGCGTGCGCAACCAGGTGACGATCACCGGGCCGATCCCCCATATGCTCGATGCCGCGATGGAATGGGCAGAGCAAACGTTCGACACTACGATCGTGACCAAATCGGACGGCACTGTGGTGGATGTGCCGGCTTATCCATTGATTGCGTTTCGCGAACTAATTGCCAACGCGTTGTTGCATCGCGACCTCGATAGCTGGTCCATGGGCATGGCCATCGAGGTACGTCTGCGCCGCGACCGGCTGATCGTTTCCAATCCTGGTGGACTCTATGGAATCACGATCGATCGTCTCGGCCACGACGCAGTGACATCGGCCCGAAACGCGCGGCTGGTCAACATAGCGCAGTTCCTCCGATCACCTGAATCCGGCGGGCGTGTGATCGAGGCTTTGGCCACAGGTATCCCGACAATTGCCCAGGCACTGTCCGATGCCGGATTGCCGCCTGCACAATACGCAGACACCGGAGTGCGGTTCACCGCAGTGCTCCGTTCTGAGCCGCGCGGGCAGGAATTCACCGACCGAGCACGTGCTGCGGGGCTGCGACTAGGTTCGGTTTCGCCCGAGGTGCGGGCGCAATTGGTTCGTAATGCCCAGCGTATCAACCAAATACACGACGGCGAGCTGACATCCACCCAGGAGCGTATCGTCGAGATCCTTGCCCATGGCCCGCAGTCGGTCGCCGATCTCCAACCACATCTAGGCTTGTCACCGTCGGCGATCCGCAAGGCGCTGGCCAGCATGCGGACCGCCGGATTGGTCAACCAGATTGGTGGGCGCGGGCAGCGGACCATATACCAACTGGCGAGCTAGAACGGAACCAACTGCCAAACCGGGTCGAGGGAAGGAGCGAGGTCAGCGACTCCCCTTGAACTCTCGATCATCTCCTGTGTGAATGGCTGGCGTTCAGCCGATCGGCCGTGGGGAGCTGGCCACCTGCTGACTCGATGATTTTGCGCGCGATGTCGCGGAAGATCACAACATCCACCTTCAACTGCACCGACGCCTGCCCTCGCGGCATCGAGGTCACCAAGGCCATCCAGGAAGTCAAGCGCGCCCTGCTCTTCGCCCGCTGACCAAGGCCACACCGAAGGCCGTCTCCATCGAAAGATGAAGACGGCCTTCGTCGTTTCCGCGACCGCGTCATTCGCTGGATCTGGGCAGTGCGGCGGCGCTGGCCCATCCGACGCCCGCAATCACCACATGGTCCAGGAAGCGCAGGCCGACGGTGCGGGCGGATTCGATCAGGAGGGTGGTCGCGCGGCGGTCGTCGAAGCTGGGGGTCGGGTCGCCGGAGGGGTGGTTGTGTACGACGGCGAAGGAACGGCCATCGTGGCGCAGTACGGTGTTCAGGATTTCGCGGACAGGGACGGCGACCCGATCGATCGCCCCTTCGGCGACGAATACCTTGTGCCGCAATCGATTCTGCGCATCGCACACCAGTACCAGGAGCCGTTCCACGCGGGCGCCGGTGAACAGCGGCAGTGCCACCCGGACAATATCGGCGGATCCGTCCAGGCGCGGTGCGGTGTCCGGGCGGTCGCGCGCTCTGCTGCCGAGATGGAAGGCGGCAATGATCGCCGCGGCCTTCGCCACCCCGATGCCCGCCCGTCGCGACAGTTCCTCGGGCCGCGCCGCCGCCAATCCGGCGATACCGCCGTGCTCGGCGAGCAGTTCGGCCGCCATATCCAGCACGCTCTCCCCGCGTCGCCCTTGGCGCAGCAGTACGGCGAGCAACTCGCTATCGCTGAGCGCGTGCGGGCCGAGGGTGAGCAGCCGCTCCCGTGGCCGTTGACCGAATGGCAGCTTGGCAATGGGTACCGACATCAATCCCCCTCGAATGCGGTGCGATGCCCGCATCATGCCAGCCGCCACCGACAGGTCGGCCGTGGTCCGGACGCGACCACGGCCTGCGCACCGGCACCGGGTCGGGCAGACTGAGGCGAGCAGTTCCGACGATGGGGATCGAATGCTGAACTGGCGCAATCGAAGTGCGCGACGAATCGGACAACCGGCTTGGCTCGCTGCGGTACTCGTACTCGCGGCCGCCTGCGGCGCGCAGCCCGAGACAGTGCAGAGCCCGCAACTCGAGAACACTCCGGGTCTGGGCAAGTACTACCGCCAAACGCTGGTGTGGGGCTCGTGCGAAAGCTTCGACGGCGGTGCGCATCTCACCTCGGCCGGACTCGAATGCGCTCGGGTCTCGGTACCCATCGATTACGCCGCGCCCGACGGCAGAACGGCGCGCGTCGCGATCTCACGACTGCGGGCACGCGGGGCGAAGGTGGCATCGATCCTCACCAATCCGGGCGGACCGGGCGGTATCGGCCTGACGCTGCCCGCCGAACTCGCGCAGACACCGCTGGCCGAACGGTTCGAGGTGATCGGCATCGACCTGCGCGGGCTCGGTGCGTCGACGCCGAAGCTGATCTGCGACACCCCCGAGGAAGTGGCGGCCGAACGTGCCGGTCGCAGCTCCGAATACCTGCCCTTCTGGATGTCGCATGCCGAACACGACAGCATGAATCTGGCCGCCAAATGCGTGCAGCGCACCGGATTGGAACTGCTGTCACATGTCGGAACCCGCGAATCCGCCGCCGATCTCGACATCATCCGAGCGGTGCTCGGCGAGGAGAAGCTGACCTACTTCGGGGTCTCCTACGGCACCCGGCTCGGCTCCACCTATGCCGAGCTGTTCCCGGACCGGGTGCGGGCCATGGTCCTCGACGGCGCGGCCGATCCGGCCACCAATATCGCCGATCCGGTCATCGTCTACGCCGGCCTGCAGCATGCGTTCGACGCCTACGCCACGGACTGCGTGAAGGCACCGAACTGCCCGATCGGCACGGATCCGGCCAAGGCGTCCGAGCGCATGGCCGCACTGCTGCGTCCGCTGACCGACCGGCCGGCCAGCACCAGCGACGGCCGCGGCCTCGACTACTCCGACGCCTCGACCGCGGTGATCTCGACGATGTACACCTCGAAGGCCTGGCCCGTGCTGACCCGCGGGCTGACCGAACTGACCAAGGGCAACGGCGACATTCTGCTCACCCTGGCCGACGGCTATCTCGCGCCCGAGGCGATCGATACCGGCTACAAGACCGCGGTGCGCTGCCTCGACGATGAGCGGATCACCGACCGGGACAGCGCATTGCAACTCGACCGCCGCGTCCGCGCCGCCGCACCCGCCTTCGACAGCGGCCACCCGAACGAGTGGGTTCCCCTCGACGCCTGCGCATTCTGGCCCGTGCCCCCGACCAGCCGCCCGCATGTTCCCACGGTGATCGGGCTGCCGAAGGTGGTGGTCGTCTCCGCCACCGGTGATCCGGTTACGCCCTATGCGGGCGCGACGAATCTCGCCCGTGCATTGGGCGCGGTCCTGGTCACTTATGAAGGCGTCCAACACGGTTCGTTCCTCGACGGCGTCAAATGCCTCGACGAACCGGTGCTGAAGTACCTGATCGAGCTGACCCCGCCGCGGGATGGTCTGCGCTGCCCGGCTCAGTAAACCGACCGGTCAGCTGTCTGCGGTGATCACCTCCGGGCCGGGCAGGGCACACAGCACACCGGAGGCCAAACGCTCCAGATGGTGAAGTTGCCGCTCGTGCACAACGATTCGGCGCAGCGCCTCGTTGATGGTGGCGCTGCTCGTCGACGTGCCCATGATGGCGGCAGCGGCGGCGAGCAGTTTCTGGTCGAGATCGATCCGCACGGATTTCATGCGCCCTCCTTCGTACATTCGCCATATTGCTTTATGGCGCCCACTCATGTGCGGCAAATCGGATACAACGTCGAAGCCCGGATTTGCGTGAGCCGCGCAGACCGCCCTGCACTGCCGCACCGGCTGCGCCATCGGCGAAATCCTCGCCCGTGGTGATCGGCACCGCGCTCGGGCGGGGCAACACCGCGACCCTGGTGCTGGCCATCGCGGTGGCATTCTCCTTCGGCTTCGCGCTGACGATGCGCGGCGTGCTGCAGGCCGGTCTGCCACTGGCCGCGGCGGTCACCACCGCGCTGGCCGCCGACACCGTGTCGATCACGGTCATGGAGATCGTCGACAGTGCCCGTGCCCGGTGCCATGGACGCACACCTGGACACCGTCATGTTCTGGGCGACACCCGCCTTCTCCCTGGTGGTCGCGTTCGTCCTCACCACGCCGGTCAACAAGTGGATGATCGGGCGCGGCAAGGGCCACGCGGTGGTGCACTCATTGCATGGCCACCACTGATCAGCTCGCCACCGCAAGGCCCGGCACACGGCCACTAATCACGAGAAGAAGCCCGCCCAGCTAGGCAGTTTGACCACCTGGGCGGGCTTTTGTTGTCGCACCGGCTCGGCGGTGCTTGCATCGAGATATGTTCAACGAAGCTCAGCTGTACTCGCCGGTGACCCGGTCCGGCGACGGCGATGTCGTGGTGCACCTGAGCGACGAGCACCCCGGCGTACACGATCCGGACTACCGGACGCGCCGCAATGCGATCGCCGCGCTGGCACTGGATTACGCACCGGGTAAGCCGCTGCCGCAGATCGAATACACCGATGAGGAACAGCAGGTGTGGCGCATCGTGTCGGCCGAACTCGCGCGCAAACACCAGAAGTACGCCTCCGCCGACGTGCTCGCGGCCGCGGCCCGGCTCGCGCTGCCGACCGATCGCATTCCGCAGTTGGACGAGGTCTCCGCGGCACTGTATCCGCTGACCGGATTCCGCTATGTCCCGGCCGCGGGCCTGGTGCCGCTGCGCGAGTTCTTCGGCTCCTTCGCCGACCGGATCTTCCACTCCACCCAGTACATTCGGCACCACTCCGCTCCGCTGTACACCCCGGAACCCGATGCCATCCACGAGATCATCGGGCACGCCAATCAGATCGCCAGCCCGCGCTTCGCCGCCATCTACGAAACGGTCGGCGCGGCGGTAGCCCGATTGACCTCCGAGACGGCGCTGAAGTTCCTCGCCGATGTCTTCTGGTTCTCGATGGAATTCGGCGTGGTTCGGGAGAATAGTGAAATCCGTTGCTACGGAGCGGGATTGCTCTCCTCCTACGGTGAGATCGAGGAGTTCCGACACGCCGAGCTGCGGCCGCTCGATGTCGCGGCAATGGGCACCGCGATCTACGACATCACGCACTATCAGCCGATTCTGTATTGTGCACAGTCGATTTCGGAGATCGAGGATGTGATCGGCGGCTTCTTCGCCACCATGGACGATGACTCGCCGCATCGCGCGCTGCGCGATAAGGTAATGTGACACATCATCGTTTAAAACTCGAATGTTGCCGGGAGACACTAGAGTTCGAAATAATCTCACGCCCCGAGACACGCCGCGACAACGGACCGAACGACTGTTAGCCTGCCTCGCGTCCGATCTCCTTCGAAGGGGCGAGAGCCGAAATGACAGTCGATACAACGGATTCCACACCCGAGACGCCACTATGGCTGCAGGGCCGGGACGCGGTGGTTGCCGCTACGCCCGCCGAGGATTGGCGGGGTAACGCACCCGATTACCACCTGACCAACGAAATCGTGCCGCGCGAGCGCACCACAAAGCATGAGGCCGGCTCGCTCGAGGCCATTGTCGAGGATCTGGTGCGGGTCTTCGAGATGGAGGTCTCGCACAAGAAGGATCCGGCGACCTGGGTCTCGCTGGTGGCCGAGCACTATCGCGGCCGGGTCAACGGCGGACCGTGGCAGGACGCCGAGGAGTTCGCCAGGATCGGCAGCTACAACATCCTGATCGGCGACAACCCGTACTACGAGGTCGAACAGGAGACCTTCGAGTCCTCACACAAGGTCTTCCACACCGCATTCCCGAACGGCTTCTTCTGGGAGGTGCTCGAGGTGCTGGCCGGACCGCCCGCGGTCACCTTCCGCTGGCGGCACTGGGGTCGCTACGACGGCGAGTACAAGGGCCACCAGCCGACCGGCGAGTTGATCGAGATGTTCGGCGTGACCATCGCCAGGGTCAGCGACGACCTGCGCATCCTGGAACTCGAGCACTTCTACGACAACAACAAGCTGCTCGGCCCGCTGGCGCACGGGTGCCCGGTTACCAAGTCCGCCTGACGTTCTCGCATCGCTCGGCAGGCTATTGCTTGCCGAGCGGTAACCCCGCCTCCAGAAAATCCAGTGCCCGACCGAGGTTCTCGGCGTTGAGCGGGGCGAGCGGCGAAAGTCCCAGCGCTATGCCCGCGATGGCACCAGCTGTCACCCGCACCTCGAAATCGTCCGGATCCCGACCCACATGCTCGGCGAGCAGGCTCGCCATCAGGTCGACACCGCGTTGCATTTCCAATCCGATGGCCGCGCGCAGCTCGGGCACGTGGTACACCAGGGCCTGACGCTCCTGCTCGAATGCCAGCTCGGCCGGTGACAGTTTCGCGAACACCTCCGCCACCGCGTCGCGGAAGGCGGTCAGCGGCGCGGTATCACGCGGCTGCGCCCGTATCGCGTCGATCATCAGCGGATCGAGATCGTCGGCGAGTACCAGCTGTTCCTTGGTCGGGAAATAGCGGAAGAAGGTGCTCGGTGATATCTCGGCCGCCGCGGCGATCTGCTCGATGGTGGTCTCGGTGTATCCCTGCTCACGGAACAGCCGGAACGCTTCTTCGCGAATCGTCCGGCGGGTCCGTTCCTTCTTCCGCTCGCGCAGGCCCTGCGCGGCCGTCCCGTTCGCGGGCAGCTCAACCGACATGTGTCGATTCTGGCCCATCGACCCCGACCAGTGCCGCCGGTATCGCCTCCGCGCTGTCCGATGCGGCCGCGGCCCGCCGGGGCAGCACCCGCAGCGCCAGCGGTGCCGCCACGGCGCAGATGGCCGCGCATACCCACAGCATCGCGCTCATCCCGCTGACGAAGGCCGACTGCACCTGCTCCAGCATGGCGGTGTTGCCGGTCGACTTCGCCACCGCCACACCGGCATTCACGCTGTCGCCGACCGGGTCGACATTCAACGCGCCGAGCTCGTCGCGGTACACGGTAGCCAGCACGGTGCCGAGCAGCGCCACCGCGATGGTGCCCGCGGCCTGCCGCATCGCTTGTAGCAATGCCGAGCCGACGCCCGCGCGGGCCACCTCGAGATCGTCCATCGCGACCGCCATGCCGACCGGCAGCGCCAGGCCCATGCCCGCCCCGGTCAAAGCGACCCAGAGGGCGACGAACCAGTACGACGTTCCCGGCACGGTCAGCGCGCCCAAGCCGAGGCCGAGCGCCAGCACGGCCAGGCCCGCGGCCACCATCAGCGCCGGTCCCAGCTTCGGCCGCAGCCGGTCCCCCAGCCGCGAACCGATCAGCAACCCACCGATCATCGGCAGCAGCCGCAACCCGCTGCCGAGCGCGTCGACGCCCAGGACTGCCTGGTAGTACTGCGGCACGGTGAAGAACAGGCCGAACATGCCAAAGGTGATGATCACCGTGAACACCGCGCCCCAGCGGAAGCCCGGGCTGCGGAACAGGCCCAGATCGACCAGCGGGGAAGTGGCGCGTCGCTGCCAGGCGATGAACACCGCGACTATCGCCGCGCCGCCGAGCAGTGCGGCCCAGCCGAGGCCATTGCCCCAGCCCTTATCGCCGAGCCGGATGAATCCGTAAGTGACACCGAGCATTCCGAGAATCGAGAGTGCGGTGCCCGGCAGATCCAGCGGCCGCTGCTGCGGGTTGCGTGATTCCGGAACCAGCGCCGCGACGGCCGCCGCGCCGATCACCACCATCGGGACATTGATCAGGAATACCGAACCCCACCAGAAGTTATCGATCAGCCAGCCGCCGAGAATCGGCCCGAGCGGCAGCCCGAGCGCGGTCGAGGTGATCCAGATATTCATGGCCTTGGCGCGCTCGTCCGAATCCGGGAACAGCACCGGCAGCACCGCCATCGATAGCGGCATCATGATCGCCGCCGCGACGCCGAGCACCACCCGTGCCGCGATGAGCTGACCGGCGCTGGCGGCAAAGGCGCAGGCCAGCGAGGCCGCCCCGAACAGCACCAGCGCGCCGAGCAGCAGCTTCTTGCGCCCATAGCGGTCGCCGAGTGCGCCAGCGGGCACCATCACGGCCGCGAGCGCCAGCGTGTAGGCGGTGCTGAACCACTGCAGCGCGCCGGAATTCGCGTTCAGATCGACCGCGAGAGTGGGCAGCGCGACCGTCAGCACGGTCATATCCAGGCCGATGGTCAGCATGGCCACGGCCAGCGCCCCCAGCGCCAGCCAGCGGCGAGTCGAGTTTGTCGGCATAGGCCCTCCTGAAAATGATAGTAGCAACTTTTTGATAGTAGCTCTCATTTACTAGTGTCTGTCAATAGCCGGAACGCGCCGGGAACGGCCGCGCCAGCCCGGCGTCGGCCCACCGCACCCAGTAGGCTCTGAGCCGATGACGATCCGGGACCTCCGCCTCTTCGCCAGGCCGAATCGCGGTTCCGTGGGCACTGCGCCGATGCGAATCCGGGATATCCGCCGCCGTACCGTGCTCTGCCTCGGGACCGTGCTGGCCGTTGCCGCAGTGACCTGGGGTGCTGCGACGACACCGTCACAGGCGACGCCGTCGGCGACCACGACAACGCCGTTCACCACCCCGAATACCGACAGCTGCCCGCAGAAGACGAAGCCGCCCAATCCGATCGACGAATCCGAGGTGCCCGAACCGGGCCAACCGACGCCGACACCGCTGGCCGTGCCGATTCCGCCGGTCGGGGGCTCACGCCTGGGCGAATGCGGCGTCGTCATCCCCCGCGGCGCACCGGCTGTGCCGCCGGAGATTTCGGCGACGGCCTGGCAGGTGTCGGATCTCGATACCGGTGAGGTGCTCGCCGCCAAGGATCCGCACGGGCGCTACCGGCCGGCCAGCACGATCAAGGTGCTGCTCGCGACGGTCGCACTGCGCACCCTCGATCTGAACAAGACCGTCATCGGGACGCAGGAAGACGCGAACGCCGACGGCACCCGGGTCGGCATCGGCCCCGGCGGCCACTACACCAACCGCCAGCTCATGCAGGCGCTGATCATGGCCTCCGGCAATGACGCCGCGCACGCCATCGCCGCCCAACTCGGTGGCGACGCCGGTGCCGTGCAGAAGATGAACGAACTGGCGAAGTCGTTGTACGCCTTGGACACTCGCACCGCCAGCCCGTCCGGACTCGATGGTCCCGGTATGAGCACCTCGGCCTACGATCTGTCGGTGCTGTTCCGCGAGGCGATGACCATTCCGCTGTTCGCCGAACTCATCCACACCGAACAGGTCGACTTCCCCGGCTTCCCCAAGGACCCGAAAGACCCTGACGACAAAGACCGTCCGGGCTTCCCCATCGCCAACGACAACCACCTGCTCTACGACTACGAGGGCGCGATCGGCGGTAAGACCGGCTTCACCGACGACGCCAGGCAGACCTTCGTCGCCGCCGCCCAACGCGACGGCCGCAGGTTGGTGGTGACGCTGCTGAAAGCCGATGTCCTGCCGCTGCGCCCATGGGAGCAGGCCGCCCACCTGCTCGACTACGGCTTCGCCCTCCCCAAGAACGCCACCGTCGGAAAGCTCCCCGAAGCCAAGACCACACCCGCCAAAGCCACTGTGGGACTTGCCTCCCCACCTGCGCAGGACACCGACCACGAGGCGCAGCCCGCCGAAGAGCCGGACGAGCATTCGGGTTCCAGCATGCTGTTGCTGGTCGGCGGTGTGATCCTGGTGCTCGCGCTATTGCTGGGCGCCCGCCGCGTCAACCGCCGCCGATAAGCTCACCGCCGATACCGCTCGAAGGTGCCCGCCCGCACGGCCGTCCGCCACCACGAAGTGCGGGCGCTGCGCGGCGGCCGCGCCGCTGAGATCGCCGCGAGCACATCCGATCCGAATACGGGCGTGACGCGCTCATCACGGTTGCGAACCGGCTCACTCGTTGAGCGGCCTGCCGCAGCATTTCTTGTATTTGCGGCCCGAACCGCACCAGCAAGGCTCATTGCGACCGGGCGGCCAGACGAGGACGTAGCCGGTCTCAGCCAGTTCAGCGGCGTATTCGGCCCGCGTGTGCGCCAGGGCCGGGTCCGCGTCGATGGACTCGGCATAGTCGATCAGGCCCGCGACGGTCGCCACGGCGATGCGCGCCACCGATGGCAGATCTCGCAGCGTGCGCTCCACCAGCTTCCGGTGCTCATCGTAAGTCTCGTACTTGTCGCGCAGCGTCGGCCAGCGCTTCAGTGCAGCGGCGAATTCGCTTTCCGGCCAGTACAACACCGATGTCGCGGATGGGTGTGCTGCCCCGGAACGTCCGCCGATGATCTGATCGAGCCACTGTTGTTTGCCCTCTTCCGCTGCACGATCAATCGAATCCTCCGGCAAGCCCAAGGCATCGCGAATGCGACCGCGGGCCATCGCAAGTTGTTGCAGGCCGAGATACGGTTCGGACGTGTCATCGGCGAGCGCGAGCTGCCGGGCCAGTCCGGCCTCGAGCCAGCGCAGCGCCGCATCGAATTCGCCGCGCTCCTCGAACATTTCGGCTGCGGTCAGGTAGGCGACGTGATCGTCGGTTCCCTCAGCGAGCACGGTTTCGAGCAGAGCCAGCCCCGTCCGTTCGGCGTTATCGGTGAGTTCAGTGCCGTGATCGAGCAGAAAAGTCGCGTACCAGACGCGGGCATCGCCGACAACCGGCCCGCCGTCTGCGACCGCCGCTCGATGCAGCCGCAAGGCTCGCTCCAGATCGTCGGCCATGATCCAATGGCCGGCCGCTTCGGTCAGATACTGCGCTCGCTCAGCCGGGTTGTCAGCCGCCTCTTGTTCGAGCTGACGAGCGACTTGCTCCGGGGAGTCACCGAAATCGGCAAACTCGTCGTGCAAGCGATCGCGTTCTGCGAGCAGCCGCACATGCTCGGCAATCAGCGCCGCGTGCTCCGCTCGCTCGGCATCCGCCCGTCCCACCACGGTGACTCCTCTCGTACTCGCGACCAGTGACTCATCGTCTCAGCCTTCGTCGGTCCAGAACTGTTGCAGGCGGGCTATGGCGTCGGGCTTGCTCATCGCCGCTACCTCGCTCTCGGTGAGGCCGACACGATATATCAGCAGGTGGACCAGATCCAGCGGCAAGGAATCTCGCGATGGACCGGGCATACCCCGATTCGGAGATACGCCGTCGATGATGCACTGCCAGAAACACTCGTCGGTGACTTCCAATTGGTCGCACAGAATATGTGACCAGAGTGCGGCCCCATAACCGGTTCGATCGGCTGGATGCGAGATGCGAGTGCGCAGAATCCGTCCGTCCGGGAGGCCGAATTCGTATGTCACATGATGTGTTCCAGTGCGGCCGCGTGCATCTCGCACCCGTTCCCAGCCCTCGACCTTGCAGAACTGCTCATGTCGCTCCCTGGTCGGCTGCGGCCACGTCACCGGCTGCCTCCGACCACCAGTCTCGAAGTTGCTCGTCGGTGCTGAGACCGATCAGCTGGACCAAGCCCCAGTTCTCGCGGTGGTTGGGCGCATCTCGTAGCCGGTTCTGCCAATCGTCGGCGTACTCGCGCAGGGCGATGAGTGTTTCGCGACCGCCTCGTCGAAGGAGGCGCCGTCGGCGGCGATCGGCAGCCCCGGCAGAAACACCGACCAGCCATCGTTCTCCGCGACAGCTTCGGCGGTGGAGGGGCAGAGCATGGCGAGTGCATAGCGCAAACGTTCGGCGTCGACGACCGCGGCATACTCGGCATCGCGGCGCGCCGTTGCTACTCGCCCCTGGCCAGCGGCGTCCAGTAGATCCTTCAGGTGAGCGCGAGCTTCGGTGTAACTGTCGTAGTGAACCGCAGACATTGGTTTACCTCCACTTTCTTGCCATCATCATGTGCGCGCGGCACAGTAAGTACGTCAAGTACTTGGCGTACTGGCTGGTAGGTGAGGTTCTAGGCATCTGGTGCGGTGAACCAATTCGTTGGCCATCCGGCTATCTGGCGGGCGAACACGGGTGCGTCCCTCGGTGCTCGAGCGGCAGATCGGGAGATCGGCTGTGCCATGCGGGTGATTTCGCGGCGGATGGTGGACTGGTCGCAGCGGACGATATGAAATTCGTTGTATTGGTGACGGTAGTGGTAGCGACCGTCGCCGTCGATGTCGAACCAGTTCAGGTATTCAGGTGCGGCGGGATGTGAATCACGTAGGCCGCGAAGGATTTCCACCGTTCCGGAACCGGCGCGTGGAGCGCGCAGCAGGCGGTAGATCCGGTCCGACGCCGTCTCTTCGAGTCCGGTCCAGGACTCGAGATTGTCGATCCGGAAAAGCCATCCTGAAGCTGCTTGGCGGAATCAAACCCGCCAAAGCCTGTGAGCCGCTGCAGGTTGTCTGATCGCTTGATCTGTGGCTCCAGTGTGGTTCCGACGAACCTTGTATAGACCTCGGCACACCGCCGTGCGGCGTCGGCCTCCGTCCGGAACGTTCCCCCACTGGCCTGTTGATACAACACGTTCGCGGCCGATTGTCCCACTTCCATCGACTTCCCCTCCCTCGCTGTCCGTGCGCTTACTTACTGGACGCGTGAAACCGTCAATCGGTTCCATTGGGACGCAAAGACAGTCTCGATTGGTTTCGATCCTGCGGGTTCAGACCACTGGCGACGCGTTCTGCCCGAGCGTTCACCCAGCCATGTACCGCCACAGCGGTTCATAGTGGGTCGTACGGGACCCACGGACCAGGAACGCGCAGGTGCTGATGGACCCAGCGAATATGCCGCTGGATGCAATCTGTCCTGGGGTTATGTCCTGATCGCATGGAAATCCGCATTGTGGCCGCCGGACGGGATCGCAGCGTGATCTCCTGATGCGAACAGTGAATCCTGATGGGAGGCAGGCATGTCGGAGGACGGATCTACCCTCGCACGGCGACAGTTGGGGAAGTATCTGCGCGATGGAAGGGAGGGCCGCGGGCTCACGCTCCACGAAGCAGCCAAGCTGATCCAGCGCAGTGCCAGCACCCTCCAGCGCATGGAGAAGGGCGGCGTGGCCCAAATGCGCGATGTGGATCTCGATGCGCTGTGCCAGATCTACGAGTTCGATGCCGATCACTCCGCGGCAATGAAAGGGCTTGCGGCACAGGGAAACGAGCTGAGCTGAGCTGGTGGTACGAGTACGGCGATCTGATGCCGACAAACTTCGACTTCTACGTTGGGCTGGAGTCATCGGCACAGCGCCTGACAACCTATGAACCCGAACTCGTGCCAGGGCTGTTGCAGACGTCAGCGTACGCGAGCGTACTCATCCGATCGGTCTACCCCGACGACGACGCCGAAGAGCATGCGCGCAGGGTGAGGTTGCGAATGCGAAGGCAAACCAGAATCACCCGAAAGTACCTTCCAGCATCGCTCGATGTGATCCTTCGAGAGTCGGTTCTGCGGGGAATGGTTGGCGGGCAGCACATCATGTCGCCCCAGATGAGGCATCTCGCCGACATGAGCACCCGGTCCAACGTGAACTTGCAGATCCTCCCGTTCAATGCAGGGTTTCCCGTTGGAGTCGCGGTTGGTCCGTTCGTCATCCTGGAGTTCGGTACGGGCAAACATGGGCAGGTGATCGAGCCACCGGTGGTGTACACGGAAAATTTCACAGGGGGCTTGTATCTCGCGAAATCAGCCATGGTTCAGCGATACCATCAGACCTACGAGAGCCTTCGGCGAAGCGCGATGGATGCTGTTGCCAGCCGGGCTCTACTTAGGCAGATGGCGAAGGAGTATGCGTGAAAAGCGATTTGGCCGGTGCCCAGTGGTTCAAGAGCAGCCTCAGCGGTGGAGCCGAAAACTGCGTTGAGGTCGCGTTTCTTCCCAATGACCTTGTCGGCGTTCGCGATTCGAAGAACCCATCCGGCCCCACACTGGTGTTCACCCCGGCCGAGTGGTCGGCGTTCACCACCGCGACAACTCGCGGAGAGTTCGACCACTGATCTCGGAGGGGAACCCCATGGCGAACCTCTCGGATGCGACGTGGTTCAAGAGCAGCCACAGCGGCGGCAGCTCAGACTGCGTCGAAGTCGCATTCCTCCCGAACACCCTTGTCGGCGTTCGCGATTCGAAGAACCCATCCGGCCCCGCACTCGTGTTCACCCCAACCGAATGGTCGGCCTTCACCGCCGCGGCAACCCGCGGCGAGTTCGCCCGCTGACAGCCCGGGCCTGCCTTTACTCTCCACCTACCACTTACTGGCGACGCCACGAGCGGACCCGGGCACCCGCTCTTTTACAGTGGCGTCGATGTAGTCGAGGGCCAATCGAGACAGCGGGTTGGCTTGTCGAGCGACTTATATTGCTCACAGCAGGGGATGGACGCCAGGTACAGAGCGTCGTTATGGTCGTGTGCATGGGAGATAGCGGGGGGCCTGGCCGGAATCTGTCAGTCGTGCCTGATGATGTGCAGGCGATCGGCCAGTACGTCTACAACATCGCCGACACCATGAAACAAGCCCTCGATTCCGCTGCCCGCGAGGTCGACACCCTGCT
>NZ_JBEXLC010000172.1:0-18641 GCF_040609795.1 Nocardia sp. NPDC004604 | reverse complement strand
GCCGGGCGGTACTCATTGCTGGACCGCCCGGCAATCATGACGGTGTCGATGGCCGACTCCCGCACGAACCGCAATGCGGTCTCGACGTGGTTGACGCCGATACCGATTCCAGCGGTCAGCCCTTCGGCCCGCATCCGTTCCAGCTCCGGCAGTGCCTCGCCCAGGGCTTGGTCCATATGTGCCTCGGGGTCGTGTACGAGTATCCGATCCACCCGATCCAGCCCGAGCCGAATCAGCGATTGCTCCAGCGACAGCCGTACGCCTTTCGCCGAATAGTCCAGCCGCCGTGACCGTTTGGGCGCGCCGTAGAACTCATCGGCCCCGTCGGGCGCGTCCGGGTCGTCGTACAGCAACCGCCCCACCTTGGTGGAAACCGTGAACTCCGAACGGTTTCGCTCACGCAGGAACCGGCCGAGGCGCTCCTCGCCGAGCCCGCCGCCGTAGTGCGGTGCCGTATCGAAACTCCGAATCCCGGCCGCCCACGCCGCTTCCAGCGCCTGCTGCGCCGCGTCCTCGTCGACCGAACGGTACAGCCCGGCATACCCCGCACCACCGAGCACCACCTCGGCACGCGGTCGCGGGTTCAGCTCCCAGATCACCGGCAAACCGGCCTCCGGCGCCGAATAGTCGTGGGGGACATCGGTGAACCCGCTCATGCGAGCCTGCCAGGCGATATTCACCGGCAAACCAGCCAGTTCGGCCAGTAGCTCGTCATAGCTGTCGCAGTCGATGACATGGAACAGATCCAACCCGCTGCGCCAGATGGTCCAGTCGGTCGCACCGGCGGCGCGAATGGCCGCGACGAGGTCGGCCGGTACCGTGCGATGGGCGGCCTCGTACTCGGCCTCCGCACCCGGTTTCAGCCTGGTGTGCAAGGCGATTCGCATGCTCACTCCTGCCGCCGTCCGCTGGCGATGCGAGTGATGACCAGGGCGACGAGGATGAGCGCCCCATTGATGAACTTCAGCGAATCCGCGCTCACCCCGCCATAGGACAGCAGCTTCTGGATCAGCGTGAGAATCAGGATTCCGAAGAACGCGCCCACCACCGACCCGCGCCCGCCATTGAGTGACACGCCGCCGATAACGCAGGCGGCGAACACATTGAAGATCATCCCGTCGCCCTGGCTGACCTGGACGCTGGCGAACTGCCCGGAGTAGATGAGCCCGCCGATCGCGGCCAGCACCCCGGCGATCACCAGCACGGCGATGACCACCCGATCGGTGCGAATACCGGCGGCTCGCGCGGCAGCCTCATTGCCGCCGACCGCGTACACCGCCCGCCCGGCCGTGGTGTAGTTCAGCACCAGATATCCGATCACGAACAATGCCAGGGCGATGATCACATTTGCCGGCAGGCCCAGAACTCGTGCATTGCCGAGCCATTCGACCGAGTCCGGAATCTTGGTCAGGGTGAACCCGGACGTGAGGAAGGTCAGCAGCCCGCGCAGGGCGATGAGCATCGCCAGCGTCACGATGAACCCGTTGAGGCCGAAGCGCACGATCAGCAGGCCGTTGACCACACCGACCGCCGCGCCCACCAGTAGCGCGATCGGAATGGTCATCCACGGCGACGCCCAGGTGAAGGCGCCGACCTCGGTGGTGCCCATGGTCACCCAGATCGCCACCCCCGGCGCGAGGCCGAAGGTGGATTCCAGCGAGAGGTCCATCCGGCCGACCACCAGCACCAGCACCTCGGCCAGCACCAGCAGCGAAATACCGCTCATGGTGCTCAGCACATTGGTGAGATTGGCTGTCGAGACGAAGTTGGTATTGATGAAGTATCCGACCACCAGTGCCAGCAGGATCGGCGGCACCAGTAGCAGATCGCGGAATGTGCTCCAGCGCACGTCGATTCGCGCCCGGTGCGGCGGAGCCGCGGTGGGCGCACCGGTTTCGGTCGCGGTCCGGGTCATAGCAGTCCTTCCATGGCGGTGACGAGCTCGCGGTCGTTCCAGCCCTTGTCGAAGCGGGCGGTGAGCCGTCCCTGCACCAGGACCAGCACTCGGTCGGCGTCGCGCAGATCGTCGAGTTCGTCGGAGACGACGAGGACGGCGGTGCCGCGATCGGCGGCGGCGCGCACCACCGCGCGCAGAGTTTCCTTGGAGCGCACGTCGACTCCTGCGGTGGGGGTGATCAGCACCAGCACTCGCGGTTCGGTGGCCAGGGCACGGGCGAACACCACCTTCTGCTGGTTGCCGCCGGATAGTTCGGCGACGCTCTGCTGCGGGCTATCGGTCTTGATATCGAGTTCCGCGATGGCGGTGCCCGCCAACACATCTCGGCTGCGCCGCGACAGCAGGCCGAACGGGCCGAGCTTGTGCGGCACGGTGAGGGTGGCATTGTCGGCCACGCTCATGGACAGGATCAGCCCTTCCTCGTGACGATCGCGCGGCACGAATCCGATCCCGGCGTCGCGCGCCGCCCGCACCCCGCCGCCGCGCAGCGGCCTGCCCGCCACCAGTACCGATCCGCCTGCCGCCCTGCGCAATCCGACAATGGTCTCGGCCACCTCGATGCGCCCGCTGCTGCCGCCGCCGGCCAGTCCGACGATCTCACCTGGGCGCACGTCGATGTCGATCTCGTCGAATTCGCCGACGCGCGTGAGCTTCTCCACCTTCAATGCCGGTGCGCGGACGGCGTCGGGGGCCTGTCGTGGCACCGCGGTTTCCAAGTCCGTCGAATCGCCGGTCATGGCGGCGATGAGCGCAGGCTTGGCCAGTTCGGCGACCGGAGCCGTGACGATATGCCGGGCATCTCGGAAAACCGTTACGTCGGAACAGATTTCGTAGGTCTCATCGAGATGGTGGGAGATGAACAGAAAGGTTACGCCCTGTTCCTGGAGGTCCCGGATCCTGGCGAACAGGCGCTTGATGGCGGGACCGTCCAGCTGTGCGGTCGGCTCGTCGAGAATGATGAACCGCGCGCCGTGCGAGAGCGAGCGCGCGATTTCCACTAGTTGCCGATGCTCCACCGACAGCTCGCGGGCGAGCGTATCGACCGAAACCGGCACCGACCAGGTATCCAGCAGCTCCCGCGCCCGCGTCCGCAGCGTGCGCCAATTGACCAGGCGCCCACCGAAACCCTGCCGATTGACGAACAGATTCTCCGCCACCGACAGGTCGGGAATGATCGTGGAGTGCTGGTAGACGCACGCCACGCGGGACCGCCAGGCATCCCGATCGGCGGGGGCCGGAGCCGGGTGCCCCTGGAAGCGCACCTCCCCCTCATCGGGAGCTGCGAGTCCGGTCAGAATTGACACCAGGGTCGACTTCCCGGCGCCGTTTCGCCCCACCAGCGCATGCGTGCGGCCGGCGGTGACGCGTAATCCGACGCGATCGAGCGCGATATTGCGGCCGAACCGCTTGGTCACCCCGATCGCCTCGGCCACCGGTGGACCATCCGGTTGTTGCTGTGAAACTGTCTCGGGCACTGCGGTTTCCATCGCTAGAGTGTCGATCCGTTCAGTGCCCGCGACCCCACAGCGCGGGATCGGTGCTCGCCACGGTGTCCATATCGCCGACCTTGCCGCCGGTGCGGGTCACGACCGGCGCCGGGAGCTGATCCTCGAGCTGGCCGCCGCCAGTGTCGACAATGGTTGAGCCGTGATCGGTCGGACCGGGAGTGAACTTTTTGCCGTCCACGGCCGCTTTCGCGTACATCGCGGCGTACTGCGCGTACAGATCGGCGGGTTGCGAGACGGTGGCGTCGATATCGCCCGCGTCGATGGCGTCGAGCTCGGCCTTGATGCCATCATTGGACACGATCGAAATATGACCCGGCTGACCGGCTTTCACTAGTTTGCCGCTACGCTTGAGCAATGCCAGTGTCGACTGCAGGAATGCGCCGCCGGCCTGCATGTAGATGCCGTTGATATCCGGATCGGTGAGCAGCTTGTCCTGCAGGCCCGAGGTGGCCTTGTCGGCCTTCCACTCGGTGGGGATTTCGATCACCTTGATATTCGGGTATTTCGTCCGCATGCAGTCGGCGAACGCCTGGGAGCGGTCGCGGCCGTTGATCGAGGCCAGATCACCCTGGAATTCCACGACTTTCCCGGTGCCGTGGAGCGTTTCGCCGAGGTAGGTGCAGGCGTTCGCACCGTAGGCCCGGTTGTCGGCCCGCACCACCATGTAGGCGCCGCCGCTGTCGGGGCGAGTGTCGACGCTGATCACCGGCACGTTCCTATTGGCGGCGGCGGTGAGCGCCGGTTTCGCGGCGGCGGTGTCCTGCGGCGCCATGATGATCGCCTTGACGTCCTTCGAAAGCAGCGTGTCCACATTGGATTTCAACCGGTTGGAGTCATTGTCGGAGGAGGTGTTCTCCAGCTTCACCCCGGCCGCGGCGGCCTTCGGGCCGAGATACCCGGCGTAGGCGCTCCAGAAGTCGGTGTCCGAGCGCGGCTGGTCCGCGCCGACCAGTACACCGTTGTCGGCGCCCTTCCCGACAGCCACGGCGGGACCGCCGCCGGAAGTCTGTTCGCGGGAACAGGCCGCCACCGCGACGACCAGTACGGCGGCTACTGCCGCGCCGATGATCCTGGTGTTCATGAGAGTTCGTGCTCCTTCGCCGAAACCTGGTGTACTGCTGAGAAAGTGGTCGGCTGCAGCCATGCCGCGCCGGTGGGAAAGGTGTAGTCGCGGAGCGAGTCCGGGAGCATCTCGGCGCTGAAACCTGGTGCGCGCGGGGTGAGATAGCGTCCGCCGGCCACCCGGACCGGATCGCGGAAATGCTCGTGCAAATGGTCGACGTATTCGATGGCGCGGCCCTGCATGGTGCCGGAGATGGCGATGTAGTCGATCATCGCCAGGTGCTGCACCAGCTCGCACAGCCCGACCCCGCCGGCGTGCGGGATGACCGGAACCCCGAACTTGGCCGCCAGCAACAGGATTGCGATGTTCTCGTTGACACCGGCGACACGGGCGGCATCGATTTGCAGGACGTCGACCGCGCCCGCCTGCAGTAGCTGTTTGAACAGGATGCGGTTCTGGCCGTGCTCGCCGGTGGAGATCGGCACCCCCGCGACGCGGCGGCGAATCTCGGCGTGGCCCAGGATGTCATCGGGACTGGTGGGTTCCTCGACCCAAGACAGCCCGGCCGGAGCCAGCCGCGAAATCCATTCTGCCGCTTCATCGACGCCCCAGCGTTGGTTGGCGTCGACGGCCAGGCCGATATCGGGTCCGATGGCGTGCCGCGCGAGCATGACCCGGCGCACGTCCTCGTCCGGATCGCGGCCGACCTTGATCTTGATGGTGCCGAATCCGTCGGCGACCGCTCGCTGGGCCAGGCGGGTCAGCTTGGCATCCGAGTAGCCGAGCCAGCCGGCGGAGGTAGTGTAGGCGGGATATCCGGTGGCCAGCAGGCGTTCGGTGCGTTCGGCCCGGCCCGGTTCGGCCTCGCGCAGGATGGTCAGGGCCTCGTCGGGGGTGAGGGCGTCGGTCAGGTAGCGGAAGTCCACCTGCGCCACCAGGTCTTCCGGACTCATCTCCGACACCAACTGCCACACAGGTTTTCCCGCGCGTTTGGCGGCGAGGTCCCAGGCGGCATTGACGACCGCGCCGATCGCCATGTGCATGACGCCCTTCTCCGGACCCAGCCAGCGCAGCTGCGAATCATCGGTCAGGCTACGCGCGAAACCGCCCAGATCGCCGGTGATCTCGTCGACCGAGCGGCCCACCACCAGATGATCGAGGGCGTGGATAGCGGCCTGCTGCACCTCATTGCCGCGCCCGATGGTGAACGCGAAGCCGTGGCCGTCCGGGACCGCCGCATCGTCGGTGCGCAGGATCACGTAGGCCGCTGAATAGTCGGGGTCGGGGTTCATGGCATCCGAGCCGTCCAGTTGGGTCGACGTCGGGAACCGAATATCCAGCGTGTCCAGCGCCGTAATGAAAGCCATGCGTGATCCTCGTTGCCAGAAGTGATCTGGATCACGACTATACATCCGATGTCTGGGAACGCAAGGGTTGTTGATCCGGGCTGATTCCCGGAAAATAGGCCGAATGCGGGGTTCCGTTCGGCGAGTGGTGTTATCTTCCGAAGCTGTAAACATCGGATCAGTGCACGGATGAGGTCGGTATGACTTACGGGGAGTTGGACGGGCTGACGGCCGTGGTGACGGGCGGCGGATCCGGCATCGGCCGGGCGATCGCGACCGCATTCGGCCTCGCTGGTGCGCGGGTGGCCGTGCTGGATCTGCGGCCGGGCTCACCGGTCGGACGCGATGGCCTGGCGTTGACATGCAATGTGTGCGAGGACGATTCGGTGCGCGCGGCCATCGAGACCGCAGCCGACGCATTCGGCCGCCTGGACATCGTGGTCAACAATGCGGGCATCGGTGCGCAGGGAACCGTCGAGGACAATGCCGACGACGAGTGGCAACGCATCCTGGACGTGAATGTGCTCGGTGCCGTGCGGGTTTCCCGCGCCGCTCTACCTCACCTGCGTCGCTCGCCCGCCGCCGCGATCGTGAACACCTGCTCGATCGCCGCCACCACCGGCCTGCCGAACCGCGCGGCCTACAGTGCCAGCAAGGGCGCGATCCTCGCACTGACGCGCGCCATGGCGGCCGATCACCTCTCCGAAGGAATTCGAGTCAACTGCGTGAATCCGGGCACGGTCGACACCCCCTGGGTGCAACGCCTGCTCGCCGCTGCCCCTGATCCTGCCGCGGAACTCGTGGCGCTCCGAGCGCGTCAGCCGCACGGCAGGCTGGTCAGCCCCGAAGAGGTCGCGGCCGCCGTGTTGTATCTCGCCGGACCACACGCGGCTTCGACCGCCGGCGTCATGCTGGAAGTAGACGGCGGCATGCACTCACTCCGGCTGCGTGCGCCCAATGGCCGCCCGAATATCGCCGCGCAACAGGAGAATCCGATCCGGTGACCGAACGCCGCATCCCGAAATACCGCGACCTCGCGCCGTTGGTGAAGTTCGAGCGCCCTTTCGGCGGCCTCGACCACAAACTCGCTCGCGCCCAAACCATCTGGGACCTGCGCGAGTTGGCTCGCAAACGCACACCCAAGGTCGCCTTCGACTACACGGACGGCGCCGCCGACGCCGAAATCAGCCTCCAGCGGGCCCGACAAGCGTTCCAAGACATCGAATTCCGCCCAGCCATTCTCCGCGACGTCGCCGACATCGACACCAGCACGACCATCCTCGGCAAACCCTCCCAGCTGCCCTTCGGCATCGCCCCCACCGGCTTCACCCGCATGATGCACACCGCAGGCGAAGTCGCCGGCGCCCGAGCCGCCGCTCGAGCCGGAATCCCCTTCACCCTCTCCACCATGGGCACCACAGCCATCGAAGACCTGGCCGCCGCCACCAATCCCCAGGCCCGCAACTGGTTTCAGCTCTACATGTGGAAAGACCGGGACCGCTCCCTGGCCTTGGTCGACCGTGCCGCCACGGCAGGCTTCGACACCCTGGTAGTCACAGTCGACGTCCCAGTAGCCGGCGCTCGCCTCCGCGACGCGCGCAACGGCATGACCGTCCCACCCTCGATAACCCTGACGGGCGCCCTCGACGCGATCCGAAAGCCCCGCTGGTGGTTCGATTTCCTCACCACCGAACCCCTGGCCTTCGCCTCCCTGGACCGTTGGTCCGGCACCGTCGCCGATCTCCTCGACACCATGTTCGACCCCACGGTCGACTTCGACGACCTGACCTGGATCCGCGACCGCTGGACCGGGCGAATCCTCGTCAAGGGCGTCCAAACGGTAGACGATGCCAAACGCCTCGCCACCCTGGGCGTAGACGGCATAATCCTGTCCAACCACGGTGGCCGCCAACTGGATCGAGCCCCGGTCCCCCTACACCTGCTCCCCTCGGTGGTCCACGAGGTAGGCGACGACCTCGAAATCCACCTGGACACAGGCATAATGCACGGCGCCGATATAGTCACCGCGCTAGCCCTGGGCGCCCATTTCACCCTGATCGGCCGCGCCTATCTCTACGGCCTGATGGCCGGGGGCGAATCAGGTGTAGACCGCGCCATCGACATCCTCCGCACTCAGCTCACGCGCACGATGAAACTGCTGGGCGTCGGCTCTATACAAGAACTCGAACCTGCCCACGTCCGCCTGCTTTACCAGCGCCCGATGTAATCGGCACCGCTACTCGTCTATTGACCATCGGCTCGATGTTGAACCGTCCCGAGTTCGATGCCACTGTTGTGCCCTCGGGATTCGGTTGCAGCGATGCAGGTTTTCTTCGCCGCGATCGATGGTGTTCGAATCACCCAGCAGGAGAATCCGTAATCCCACGCAGTGCCGGTGCGGATTTCAGCGCTGCTGCGCCGCCCAGGCGGCGACCTGGGTGCGGTTGGTCAATCCGAGCTCGGTGAGGATGTGCTGGACATGACTTTCGGCTGTGCGCTCAGAAATGTGCATGAGCGCGGCGATCTGTTTGTTGGTAAGCCCCTGCGCGACGTGCGCGGCGACCTCGGCCTCGCGGCGGGTCAAGCCGCTGGGCCGATCGCCGCGGAGAGTGGCTGCGAGCTCGTCGGCACGGCGTCGCAGGGGCACCATGCCCAATTTCCCTGCGGTCGCAGCGATATTCGTGCACAGTGCGCCGGCCTCGTCGAGATCGCCGGGCCTGCGGCGGCGAGCCAGGACCCGGGCCAGCTCGAATCTGGCGAGCGCGGCGTAGGGCGGAGTACCGCCGGCGTCATTGGCGGCGATGCCCTGCCGGAGCTCTCGGACGGCCTCGTCGAGACTCCCCCCGGCCGCCGCCGCGATTCCGAGGTACGTGCGGGCCGAGCCTGCGTTCGCCAGGGTTCCGGCCCCGCCGGTGACGAAAAGGTTTGCGTGCGGGCGCAATTGGGCGGCCACGTGCGTGGCGGCATCGGCATCGCCGAATAGCGCCGCTAGTTCGGCTCTGGTCGCCAGGGCGGTCAGTAGCGCCGGCGGCGGCAGCACCCCGGTGGGCCACTGGCCATGATCTTGATGACGTCCACGCCCCGGTCGACATGTTCACGCACCGCCTTGCGTATCCCGAACTCGGTCGGCTCCGCCACCCCGCCGAGGAAATAACAATGACCGCCCGGACTGGTGATGGGCGGGCCCGCCACCACGATCGTCGGAAGCCCGGCCCGATCCCGCAGCCACAGTGAAAGATAGCCGCGATCGCCCAGATCGCGGACCGTCGTGACCCCCGCCCGCAGTGACGCCCGTCCCGCGTCCATCATGGCCGCGAGCGCCTCCTCGTCCGAGCGGGTCAGCAGCGCGCCCACGGGATCGAACCCGGCGTCGAACGCCAGATGAACGTGCGTGTCGATCAGCCCCGGCAGCAGCGTGACACCGCCGAGGTCGACAACATCCACACCCGGCGGCGGTTGTCCGCCCGCCTCGACCGAGCAAATCCTCGCCCCCGCGCGCCATGGCGAGTGCCTCGGCCGAGATCGAATCGGAGTCGGCGCCGCGGGTGAATCCGGCCTCACCGGCCTGCAGGGCGAGCAGCCGGACCCGCAACGAGCTGTCCTCGGCGGGCAGCCGGGCCAGCGCCTCGCCGGCCAATCGCGCACCGGTGAATGTGCCTCCCCACGGGTCGGACAGTCCTTCGCCCAGCGCATACGGGTCACTCGCCGCACGCGCGACCTCGGACGACCGCGCCAATACCGCTCCCGTGCTTCAAGCCAGGTGCGAGAACGGAAGGAATCAGAACTGGAAGCTGGTGAAGTCGGAGTTCCGCGCAGGGTACTTCATGGTCCAAGTGAAGCATTCCAAGAAATGCCTCGATGTCGTCGACTTCAGGCTGGACCATGGGGCTCCGGTGGTTCAGGCCGACTGCCGGGACACCGACAACCAGCAGTGGAAGTTGGAGCCGGTCGGCAACGACGCCCCGTTGTACTACCACCTGATCAACTACAACAGCGAACAATGCCTGGACGTGCAGGACTCCAGCGTCGCCCATGGCGCGAACGTGATTCAAGGAAATTGCTGGGACGGGTCGAACCAGCGCTGGCAATTCGATAAGAAATAGCGGGCGTAGATCACGACGGTCGGTACATTCTGCTTGGGACAGCGAATGTGAGGCTATGGTGTAGCCGACTGGCTTATACCGGCTATTCGGATAGTCCGATAAACACCAGCAAGCCTTCGACAACCTCGTCCGGCTCGCCTATGCCAACGGCAAGGCCCTGACCCGACCGTACTGAAACTCGACGACGCCATCGACCCGGCAGACATCCGCCATTGGATCCGTATCCTGCGCTGAACGCCCGGCCAGGGCCAGTGCGCGGTAGGCACCGTCACCCCGCGGGCTTTCGCCGAACACATGGGGAGATACGCCTCAGTGGCAGAACTCTCGACAAACTCTTGATCACATATGGCAGTACCGACGTGGTCCCGCCGCACCGATTGGGCAGCACTCACCGCCTGACCGAAAATAGATCGGCCGCCGCACATTTCGCGCGGCGGCCGTTCGGCGGTCACTCCGGAAGCACCCGTTCACCGAGCGCGGCCACGACCCGGAGAGCAACCTCCAAGGCCATCTTGTGTTCGTCGAGCGGCTGCGGCAGCAACTGTTCGACCTGCTGTATCCGGTAGAGCACCGTGTTCTTGTGCACGCCGAGCGACTCGGCGGCCCGGGCCATACTGCCCTGCTCGAGGTACACCAGTGCGGTGTTGCGCAGCCGCGCGGCCGCCGCGCCCCGCTCCGCGAGACCGCCCAATTCGCGCCGCACCAGCCGGGACAGCGCGGCGATATCGGCGGCCAGACAGCTGATGAGTTCGACATCGCGGTACAGGGTGACCGGCGCGGGGGCGGTCTCGGCGGCGATCCGATAGGCCCGCAGTGCCTCCTGATGGCTGACACGGAATCCTTCCACGCCGGTGGCGGGCACCCCGGCGGCCAGCTGCACGACCGGTTCCCGGTGCTGGAATACCTTAAGGCGAGCGATCTCCCGGAGGTCGGGCACCTCCGGCGTGGCCAGCCAGACCCAGAGCATCCGACCGCCGGCGGGCAGCGTCAGGGGACGTGGAGCGCCGAGCGCGGTCGCGATTTCGATTGCCAGCCTCTCGAGCCCTGCGGCGGCATCGTCCTCGGTGGGGTCGAGAGTCCAAATGATCAGGCCGGTCTGCTGGACGTAGAGGTTGTGCCCGAGTTGCCGTGTGCTGCGCTCGATATCGACTGCCTCCTCGCGCAATATCGCCTCGACGAGCTCGCGCCTGCGGGTCAGCACGCTGCTCGCTTGCCGCCGCGTCTCGTCGAGGAAGGCCATCTCGGCCCGTTCGGTTGCCCGGGATATGGTGCGGCTCAAGTGATCCCACTGCAGATCCAGCACCACCGGCAGCAACTCCGGATCGGTGATCTCGCGGCAGGCCGAGGTCATGATCTCGGCCCAGCCAATGCGCTGCAGACTCCGGTAGCAGCGCTGCAGGAGGGCAATGTCGTAGCCACGCCGGGCCAGTGCGCGCCCGAGGGCTTTGGCGGTGTTGGGCAGATCGATATCGCCTGGGCGTTCATGCGGGCCCTGACTGAAATACGCGCCGACACCGTCGTGCACCGCGACCCGAAGCGCCGGCCGAAGTGCGGCGTCGGATCCGATCTCCGGCGCGTCGGCGGCAATGGCGTCGATCATTCGCCCGGACAGGGTGGTCAACTCCGGCTCGGCCACCTCACGGTAGGCGAACGATTCGAACCAGTCTCTGGCCTCCGCGACCAGGTCACGGGGTTGACGCATATCGATTTCTCCCGGGCGTACGTCGATGTACAGGTGGCGTCGGTGGCACATTGCAGACCGTGGCGTCGGCACAACCGCGACCGGCGGCTTTGTGACTCACGGTACAAGCGTCCCGTTCTCGTGTCACAGCACACTGACCGCCATGAGCACTTCGAACACCCTGTCGCGGCTGTCACGGGCAGCTTCGCTGTGCGAGCTGTTCCAGCACACCTGCGCGACTCGCGCCGGAGATATCGCGCTGCGCACGCTCGACGGCGGGACCGCATTGACCTGGGGTGAATACGGTGCTCGAGTGCGCCGACTCGCCGCGGGGCTGGCGGCACTCGGCGTTCAGCACGGCGACACGGTCGCGATCATGCTGACCAACCGGCCGGAGTTCAATCTGATCGATGCGGCCGCGTACCACCTGGGCGCGATCCCCTTCTCGGTCTACAACACCAATGCCCTGGCGCAAATCGCCTACCTGTTCAGCAATGCGGCGAACCGCGTCGTCGTGTGCGAGGAGCAATTCCTGGAGCGGGTGCTCGAAGCCAAGGTGGACAGCCGCGTCGAGCACGTCATCTGCCTCGGCAACGCCCCGGCGGGCACGATGACGCTGGCGGAGCTCGAAGCCCTCGGCGACGCCGAGTTCGACTTCGAATCCCGTTGGCGTGCAGTCCGAGCGGACGACACGATCACCATCATCTACACCTCCGGCACCACCGGCGACCCGAAGGGCGTCGAGATGTCACATCGCAACGCCATATTCGGCACCGAAGCGATGCTCGGGATTCCGGAGTTCGCGTCGGGATGCAGCGGACGGGTGGCGTCCTACCTTCCCGACGCACACGCCATCAACCGCTGGCTTGCCCACTACATGCCCGCCATCACCGGTGCGGCGGTATATACGGTGCCCGACAGCAAGGACCTCGCGGCGGCTCTGCCGGTGGTGCGTCCGACGGTGTTCGTCACCGTACCGATGCTCTGGTACAAGGTCGAGGCGGCCGTGCGCGCCGCTCTGGCCAAGGAGGCGGGACTGCGCGGCAAGGTGGCGGCGTGGGCGCTGGAGGTCAGCCATCGCAAGGTTGCCGCGGATCTCGCGCGCCGACCCGTCCCGCTACTGCTGCGGGGACAACATCTGCTCGCCAAGCGTCTGGTCCTGGCACGCCTGCTGGAACAAATCGGCTTGGACCAGACCACCATCGCCTACACCGGTGCCGCGCCGATCACTCCGGAGACTGTGGAATTCCTACTGGCGCTCGGGATTCCGGTGGCCGAGGCCTGGGGCATGTCCGAGATCGGCTTGGCGACTTCCAACCGCCCGGGTGAGCAGCGGGTGGGCACCGTCGGCACGGCGCTGAGCCGGGTTGAAATGCGCTGCCTCGATGACGGTGAACTGCTGGTCCGCACACCCGGATTGATGAAGGGTTATCGAAACGACCCGGTCCGCACTGCTGAGACCGTCGCCGCCGACGGTTGGGTGCACACCGGTGATGTCGGGGTCATCGACACCGACGGATACGTCACGATCATCGATCGCAAGAAGGAACTGATCATCAATTCCGCGGGCAAGAACATGTCTCCTGCCAATATCGAAAGCGCGATCCGGGCGGCGAGCCCGCTGGTCGGGTCCGTGGTGGCTATCGGTGATCGGCGCAAGTACGTGACCGCGCTGATCACCCTCGAACCCGAGGCGGCGGCCGCATTCGGCGCCGAGCACGGTATCGATCTTTCCCCGCGCGCGCTGGCAGCTGATCCAGCCGTCCGCCTGCAACTCGACGAGGCCGTCGCCACCGCCAACGCGCGACTGTCACGAGTCGAGCAGGTGAAGGCGTACACCGTGCTGCCGGTGTTCTGGGAACCCGGGAGCGACGAGATCACTCCCACGATGAAGCTGCGCCGCAACGTCATCGCCGAGAAATTCGCAGGCGAAATCGACGCCCTCTACGAGCGTGGTCAGGCCTGAACACGCTGCCGCTCAGCCATTTCCATTCGGAGGAACCGTCGCGTCGAATCCGAAGCGACAGAACGGAAAACAGAAAGCAATGACGACAGAAGCATTGGTATACGACGCAATTCGCACTCCAAGGGGTCTGGGCAAGCCCACCGGCGCGCTGTACACGATTGCGCCGGTCGAGCTCGCCACTGGGCTGATCCGGGAGCTGTTGCGACGCAATGAGGGCATCGACGCCAAGCGCATCGACGACGTGATCCTGGGTTGTGTCAGCGCAGTCGGTGAGCAGGGCTTCGGCATCGCCGAAATGGCAGTGCTGCGTGCGGGATTGAGCGAGACCGCAGTGGGCGTGCAGCTCAACCGGTACTGCGCTTCCGGACTCGAAGCGGTGAACACCGCCGCCCAGAAGATCGCTTCGGGCTGGGAGGACCTCATCTTCGCCGGTGGCGTCGAATCCATGTCTCGGGTTCCGATGGGCTCCGACGGCGGCATGGTTGTCGCCTCGGATCCCAATGCCTACCAGCGCACTCCGATCATTCCACAGGGACCGGCCTCCGATCTGCTGGCCGCCGAGTACGGCTTCAGCCGCACCGATCTCGACGGGTTCGCGGCGCGCTCACACCAGAACGCGGCCCGAGCATGGGCGGAAGGCCGGTTCAAGGATTCCGTCATACCGGTCGCGGACCTCAACGGTGTCGTCGTGCTCGAGCACGACGAACTGATTCGTCCGGACGCCACCGTGAAGTCTCTGGGCAAGCTGAAGCCGGCATTCGCGGCGATCGGTGAGCACGGCGGCTTCGACGCTGTTGCGCTGCAGCGCTATCACGAACTCGAGCGCATCGAGCACGTGCACACCGCGGGTAATTCCTCGGGCATCGTGGATGGCGCGTCGCTGCTCGCCATCGGAAACGCCCGCATCGGCGAGGAATTCGGGCTCACCCCGCGCGCTCGGATCGTGGCCACCGCGGTCACCGGATCCGACACAACGATCGGATTCACCGGCCCATACCCGGCTTGCCGCAAGGCGCTGGACAAAGCCGGACTGAGCATCGACGACATCGACCTGATCGAGGTAAACGAGGCGTTCGCGGCCGTGGTGCTGACCTTCGCCCAGCAGTTCGACATCGACGTGGACAAGATCAACATCAATGGTGGTGCCATCGCCATGGGGCACCCGCTGGGCGCGACCGGCGGCATGCTGCTCGGCACCGTCATCGACGAACTGGACCGCACCGGCAAGCGCTACGGCATGGTCACGCTCTGTGCGGTCGGCGGCGTCGGCATCGCCACCATCGTCGAGCGCGTGAGCTGATCCGCCGCACCAGAGAGGACTTGAAAGACTATGAGCGAGAACATCATCGACTGGCAGCTGGGCGCGGACGGTATCGTGGTGTTGACCATCGACGACCCCTCCCAGGCCATCAACACCTGGAACGCCGCCTTCCGGCAGTCGCTGGCCGACACCCTGGATCGGCTGGAGACCGAACAAGCGAGCTATGCCGGTGTCATCATCACCTCCGGTAAGGAAATCTTCAGCGCCGGTGCGGATCTGAAGGAGCTCGGGCCGCTGCTCCAGAGCGCGGACGCGGCGCGGATCGCCGACTTGTTCGACGGAGCCAAGGCGCTGCTGCGGCGGCTGGAGACCCTGGGTAAGCCGGTGGTGGCCGCGATCAACGGCACCGCCCTCGGTGGTGGTCTCGAACTGGCACTGGCCACCCACCATCGAGTGACCGTGGATCGGCCCGGAATTCAGATCGGCCTGCCCGAGGTGACCCTCGGCGTGATTCCCGGCGCGGGCGGCGTGGTGCGGACCGTGCGCATGCTCGGCCTGGCAGGCGCGCTGATGAACGTGCTGTTGAAGGGCACCAAGTTCAGCCCGCGCAAGGCGCTCGCGGCCGGACTGGTCGACGCCGTCGTCGGCACCGATACCGAACTGCTGCCCGCCGCGCGGGCGTGGATCGCCGCCAACCCGGCTCCCGTGCAGCCATGGGACCGGAAGGGATACACCCTGCCGGGCGGACGCGCCACCGAGACCGAACTGTCGCAGCAGGTGCTGGCGCTGACGGCCACCGTCCGCAAGCAGCTCAAGGGTGCCGATCTGCCGGCCCCGCGCAATCTGATCGCCGCCGCGGTCGAGGGCAGCCTCGTCGACTTCGCCGCGGCGTCGACAATCGAAACCGGGTACCTCGTGAACCTGGCGCTGAATCCGCTGACCGCCAATGGGATTCAGGCATTCTTCGATCTGCAAGAGGCGAATCGGAACACCGAACGCCCCGCAGGGGTGGCACCTTTCCGTCCAGTCAAGGTGGCGGTGCTCGGCGCGGGCATGATGGGCGCGGGCATCGCCTACGAATACGCCAAAGCCGGTGTGGCCGTGGCACTGAAGGACATTTCGCTGGAGGCCGCCGAACGGGGCAAGGCATACTCGCGCACACTGGTCGAGGCCGCGGTCGCCAAGGGCCGATGGACCCAGCAGCGAGCCGATGAGCTGCTCGCCCGCATCACCCCGACCGCCGACGACGCCGACCTGGCCGGCGCGGATCTGATGATCGAGGCCGTGTTCGAAGATCCCGAGCTGAAGAAGAAGACCTACAGGCAGGTCGAGCCGGTGCTGGACGGCGGGGCGCTGCTGGCGTCGAACACCTCGCAGATTCCGATCTCCGGACTTGCCGAGGGAGTCACCCGGCCGGAGGCATTCATCGGCATGCACTTCTCCTCGCCGGTGGACAAGATGCCGATGGTCGAGGTGGTCAAGGGCAAGCTGACCAGCCGGGAAACGGTGTCGCGCGCGGTGGACGCGGTCCGCCTGATCAACAAGACGCCGATCGTGGTCAACGACGGCCGCGGCTTCTATCTGACGCGCCTGTTCATGGCGGCAACGTTCGAGGCATGCGAAATGGTCGCCGACGGCGTGCCCGCTACCTCGATCGAACAAGCCGCCATGCAGAACGGCATGGTGACCCAGCCGCTGCTGGTGCTGGACCAGGTGAGCCTGTCGCTGTCGCGGCAGATCATCGCCGACCAGGAGGCCGCGGCGGGCGGAGCGGACAACCGCACTGCGGGCGAGGGTGTCGTGATCCGCATGGTCGATGAGTTCGAGCGCCTGGGCCGCGCCGCCGGAGCGGGCTTCTACGACTACACCGACGGCAAGCGCCTCGGGCTGTGGCCGGGTCTGCGCGAGGCGTTCGGACCCGCCCGAGACATCCCGTTCCAAGATCTGCGCGACCGGTACCTGTTCCGGGTGGCGCTGGAGGTGGCCGCCTGCCTCGAGGAGGGCGTCGTCGAATCCGCCGGCACGGCCAATATCGGTTCCGTCATGGGTGGATTCCCGGCCGGAACGGGCGGTGCGCTGTCGTTCATCAACACCTACAACGGTGGCCCTGCCGGATTCGTCGCCCGCGCCCGGGAACTCGCCTCGGCGTTCGGTGACCGGTTTCTACCGCCTGCCGGTGTGGTCGCCGCCGCCGAAAACGGCACACTCATCGGCCGCTGAATCCCCTAGCCCCGCAACCTGATCGGACCATCATGAACACATTCATCCTCGACGAGGATCACCTCGTCTTCCGCGACAACATCCGCAAATTCGCCCGCGAGAAGTTCACTCCTGGCCAGCTGGGACGGGCCGCGAGCACGGAATACCCGCGCGCGGAACTGCGTGAGCTGGCCGCCGCGGGCCTCACCGCACTGGCCGTGTCGGAGGAACACGGCGGCCAGGGCGCGGACCTGCTCGTCCTCGGACTGGCCGCCGAAGAGATCGCCTACGCCTGCTCGACAATGGCGGTGGCGTACTTCTTCGTCAATGTACAGACGAGCTTCTTCGCCGCCCACGCGCCCGCGGCGGTGCGCGAAGACTGGCTGCCCAAACTCATCTCCGGCGAAGCCATCGGCTGCACCGCACTGACCGAACCCGCCACCGGCTCCGACGCCTCGGCGTTGACCTGCCGCGCCGAGCGGGTCGAGGGCGGCTGGAAACTGTATGGAGAGAAGTCCTCCATCACTCAGGCCCCGCACGCCGATGTCGCCGTCGTCCTCGCGCAGACCGATCCGGGCAAACGCGCCAGAGGAATCGGTGGCTTCGTCGTGCCGCTGGACGATCCGACCATCTCGCGGCAGGCGTTCGAGGACCCGGGCTGCAAGCCGATCGGCCGCGGAGCGCTCACCTTCGATGGCACCTACGTGCCCGACTCCTACGTGATGCTCGAACCAGGCTCCGGCTTCCACGGGATCATGAGAGAATTCGACCTCACCAGGACCCTGATCGGGCTCATGGTGATCGGCACCGCCCAGCGCGCCATCGACATGACGGTGGAATACACCAAGCAGCGCACCACCTTCGGGCAGCCGCTGGCGATGAACCAGGGCGTGCAGTTCCCGCTGGCCGAGCACAGCACCTATATCTCCGCGGTACGGGCGCTGGCCTACCAGGCCCTCGGCCTGCGCATGGCCGGCCAGCCGCACACCACACAGGCGGCCATGCTCAAGTGGTGGGCTCCGCAGGTCGCGTTGGCCGCCGTCAACGACTGCGTGGTACTGCACGGCCACATCGGCTGGTCAGAGGAAATGCCGTTGCAGGCCATGCTGCGCGATGTATCCGGCTATCAGATCGGTGACGGCACGCCGCAAATTCAGAAGATGATCATCGCCCGTGATCTGTACGCCCGGTGACGAACCCGCTGCGTCGTAAGCCAGTAACGAGCTCGTTCCCACCTGTCTTCCGAAGGGCCCCAATGTGACACGATGAGGACGGACACAGCATCGCGACCGCTCGACAGCATCGGCTGCATCGCCGCCATCGGCGACCGCCGCAAGTACATCACCGCCCTGATCACTCTCGACGCCGAGGCCGCAGCGACATTCGCATGCGAGCGCGGCCTCACCCGACAGATCGGCGGCGGCGCTCGCGGGACATCCGGAGGTTCACCGCGTCATCGCCGATGCCATCGCGCACGCGAACGCGAAGCTTTCACGGGTGGAGCAGATCAAGAAGTTCACGATCCTGCCCATGTACTGGGAGCCCGGCGGAGACGAG
>NZ_JBEXLC010000171.1:0-18701 GCF_040609795.1 Nocardia sp. NPDC004604 | reverse complement strand
CCGGAACCGAGCGCCAGCGAGGTGGAGGCATGAGTGCCTCCCTCACCGGAACCGGCCTGCATCTGACGCTCGGCCACAACCACGTGCTGCGCGGCGTCGATATCCACGTCGACGCGGGTAAGACCACCACCGTCATCGGGCCGTCCGGCTCCGGCAAGTCGACGCTACTGCGCGTGCTGAACCGGCTGCACGAACCCGATCAGGGCGATGTGCTGCTGGACGGCAGATCGGTGCTCACCGAGGATCCGGACGAGCTGCGCCAGCGCATCGGCATGGTGTTCCAGCACTTCAATCTGTTCCCGCACAAGACGGTCGCCGAAAATGTGGCGCTCGGGCCGCGCAAGTTGCGTGGGCTGTCCAAGGATGCCGCACGTGCGCTGGCCGTCGAACAACTGGAGGTGGTCGGCCTGGCCGCGAAGGCCGATACGCGTCCGGCGAATCTGTCCGGCGGTCAGCAGCAGCGCGTCGCGATCGCCCGCGCGCTGGCCATGCAGCCGGAGATCATGTTCTTCGACGAGGCCACCTCGGCGCTGGATCCGGAACTGGTGAAGGGCATTCTCGCGCTGATGGCCGATCTGGCAACCGAGGGTATGTCGATGATCGTGGTGACCCACGAAATGGGTTTCGCGCGCAGCGTCTCCGACAGTGTGCTGTTCATGGACGCAGGTCAGGTCGTCGAAACCGGCACACCCGACGCGCTGTTCGACGATCCGCAGACCCCACGCCTGCAGCGCTTCCTCGCACAGGTTCTGTGACCTACAGCACACCTCTAGTAAACTCGATAGATGCGTACCTGCTAATGTGTCGACGCTCTCGGCGCTACACGTCCAGCGATGGAAACGAGGAGGTCTGATGGCCACAGCGCATATCGAGCACACCGAACACCAGCACGTCCACGGCCCCGATTGCGGCCATACCAAGGTGGTCCACGGTGACCACGTCGAATACGCCCACGACGGCCACCTGCACCGCGAACACGCCGGCCACTACGACGAATGCGAACCGACCGCACACGTCGAACACCCGGGTCACGACCACGTCCACGGTCCCAACTGCGGCCACGAAGCCGTACAACACGGTGACCACGTCGACTATCTGCACGACGGTCACCGCCACGCCGCCCACAACGGCCACTACGACGACCACTGAGTTCGATCGCTGCACACCGGGGACCGGTGGCGCTCGCACGGCACGATTGTGCTGTGCGAGCGAGCGTGCGGGCGGATCGACCGCGATCCCCGAATCTGCGTGCCTACCAGGACCGCACGGCGCAGGTCACCCGAAACCGGCTCGCCAGCAGACTCGGGCTCGCGTAGACATGGCGGATGGGTGATTCAGGGGTCCGAGTGCGGCTGCTGACCGCCGACGACTGGTCTGCATTCCGGAGTATTCGGCTGCGTGCCTTGGCCGACGCGCCGCAGGCATTCGGGTCGACACTCGAGCACGCGCGGGCCAGGACCGATCAGGATTGGCGGGAGCTGCTGGTCCATCGAGCGCAGTTCGTGGCTAGTGTCGACGGCAGCGACGTCGGGACGGCAGCGGGGCTGGATGATCCCGAACGGTCAGGAGCGCACCTGATTTCGATGTGGGTTGCTGGAAAGGCACGGGGGACAGGGGTTTCGGATCGCCTCGTGCGAGCTGTGGTCGACTGGGCGGTCGGTGCGGGTCATCGCAAGGTGTGGTTGGAGGTTGCGGCGGGCAACACGGTGGCCGAGCGGTTGTATCTGCGACACGGGTTCGTGCGCACGGGAGTACAGGGGATGATCGGGCCCGAAGATCCACGGCCGGAATTCGAGATGCTGTTGGAGCTGTGATGACGACCCGCCTGAAAACCGGTGCCGCACTGCTGATTCTGTCGATCTCGTACTACCTCATCGAGCTGATCGTGGCCGCACGCTGGCCCGCGCCGCATGACTACAGCTGGTCACGCAATATGATCAGCGATCTCGGCGTCCCCGAATGCCTCGGTGAAATGCACCGATACGGCACCCCGCGGGACAGGTTCATCTGCTCGCCCTGGCACGCACTGATGTCCGCAGAATTCGTGCTTCTCGGCCTCCTCGTGCTCGCCGCCGCGGTGCTGCTGTCGCCGATGCTTCCGAAAAGGCCACTGGCCAGGTCGATTCCGTATCTCGCCGTGATCAACTGCCTCGGCAATGTGTTGGTCGGCGTCTTCCCTGGCAGTGCGGGCGAGGTGGCCGGTGGCAGTCACCTTCGCGCTGTGCTGCATCCCACCGGCGCATACCTGGAACTGTTCTCCGGCATCGCGATCATGGCGATCATCGCCTGGCTGTACCGGCCGCACCGCGGTTATACCGCAATGACTCTCGCCCTGCTGGCCGTGAGCATCTTCGGCATGGTCGCCGCGCTGACCAGCGAGAACTCCGCGCCCGGCGCGGCCGAACGCCTGGCCATCGACCCCTTCGTCTGGTGGCGAATCGGCACCGGTGTCGTGCTGCTCGCGATGGCTCGACGCGGCACCGCGCCGACCACATACGTATAGGTCGGCGAAAAGTACTTATAGATGACTGATTCGGCGCACCCTGCTCTGCCCATAACGTAGTTCCTGTCAGTAGGAACGACAGAGAAACCGCAGATCAGAAGCCTAGGAGGCCATCATGAACGAGCTCGTCGCGCAGTACCTGGAAGTCTGGAACACCACCGACGCCGCCGCCCGCAAGGCCGGAATCGAAGCCGTGTTCACCGCCGACGCCACCTACACCGACCCGCTGGCCGCGGTCGCCGGACACGACCAGCTCGACGCGGCCATCGCCGGAGTCCAAGCCCAGTTCCCGGGTTGGGTGTTCACCCTCGCCGGACCGGTCGACGCCCACCACGACCAGGTGCGATTCACCTGGGAACTCGGCCCCGCGGATGCACCTGCCGTCGTGATCGGCTTCGATGTCGCGGTCGTCAAGGACGGGCGCATCGCCAACGTCTACGGCTTCCTCGACAAGGTTCCCGCCGCCGCCTGACCTGCTCCCCGCCGCTGCCATCGGGTCTACCGATGGCCGCGGCCCCCGATCATCCGAAATCGTTACCCCAGAAGGAAATACAGCCATGACCACCACCGCTCCCGCCTACATGTCCACCCTGCTCGCCCCCGGCCAGAACCTGCTGCGCGCCGCACTGCGGCTGGATGCCGTCATCACCGGCGTCAACGGCCTTGCCTACCTGGCACTTTCGGGCCCGCTGGAATCGCTGCTCGGCCTCGACCGTGAGATCGGTATCCCGATCGGCATCTTCTTGACCCTCTACGGCATCGGCGTCGCCCTGGTCGGCATGGCCAAGACCATCAATACCAAGGCCGCGGCTGTCGCCGCCGCCGCCAATGCCGCCTGGGTCGTGGTCAGTCTCGCCGCGCTCGTCGAAGGCGTCCTCGAACTGAACCTGGTCGGCTCGATCTGGACCGTCATGCAGGCGGCCACCGTCGGCGGCTTCGCGGCCCTGCAGTACCTCGGCATCCGCAAGGCCCGCTGAATCTTGGAACCAACCGACCAACTCCGCGAAACGCGGCATCGGCAGTGCTTACCCACCCCGCCGGCTCCGCCGGCTGCCGTCCCCACCAGCTGATGCCGCGTTCGGCGTTTGTGGTCGGTACCGCCCTCTAGAGTCGAGCCCGTGCTCGAGGCAACCACGATTCCCACCGAGTTCGGCACCTTCGACGCGTTGACCAGCGGTGCACCCGGTGGCCGCGAAGTCATGCTGCTCCACGGCTTTCCGGAGGCCGCCATCGCATGGGAATTCCAGCTCACCGCGCTCGGCGGCGGGGGCTGCCATGTCGTGGCACCCGATCAGCGCGGCTATTCGCCCGGCGTGCGCCCCGATAAGGTCGCCGACTATCGCGTGGCGGAGCTGATCGGCGATGTCATCGCCATAGCCGACCAATTGGGTTGGCAGCGTTTCGATCTCGTCGGCCACGACTTGGGCGCGCACGTCGCGTGGGCGGTTGCGGCCGAATTCCCGGCACGGATCCGCACCCTGACCGCCGTATCGCAGCCACACCCCGCCGCCTTCCTACCGGCCATGTCCGAGGACGAGGACCAGGCCCAGCGCGCCCAGCACTTCTCCTACTTCCGCCAGCCCCGCACCCCCGAACGCGCCCTACTCGCCGATGACGCCGCCGCCCTGCGCAAGATCTTCGACTGGAAGATCCCGCAGGAGCGCATCGACGACTACATCCACCGCCTCACCCGCCCCGATGCCCTCACCGCGGCCCTGAACTGGTACCGAGCCCTCCCGCTCGCCGGTCCAACCGCCCCGATCGCCGTCCCGACCCTCTACGTCTGGAGCACCGAAGACACCGCCATCGGCTCCACCGCCGCCCTCAGCACCGCCAACCACGTCACCGCCCCCTACCGCTTCGAAATGCTCGAAGACATCTCCCACTGGATCCCCGAAGAGGCCCCCGAATCCCTCACCCGGCTACTCATGCAACACCTGCTCACCCACCGCTCCTAGGGGGCATTCGAGATGTGGGTGCGGTGCGGGTTGGTGCTGGTTCCGATCCGCTCACTGCGGCGCTCTTATGAACGAGGTCTCCGGTAGGCGTGTCGTCGATCAAGATGACGTTCACCAGTGCGGAGACTTCGCATGCCGAGCGGCACCGGGCCGTGGCGACCTGGCACGACGAGTTCGCAGTCACGAAGCCACCGTCCAGATCGCCGCCATCATTGACTGGCTCTGAGCCCGTGCTTCAAACGAATCCCCGGGCCGGGTCAGTATCCGATGGCCTCGCGGAGAAGCAGCACGGTTCCGCCCCCTGGGTGGGGTTCCGCGTTGAGGATGAGCAGGCGGTTCACGGCGCTCGGCATCCCGTACACCGCCTGGGCGCGGGCGCTCTCCAGCGGGAGAGCGTGCTCCTCGACGCGGCGCAGCGCCGTGCTCAGGTCGGGCACCAGCTTCTGCGCGCCGACGATCCAGACCGCACGCATCGTCTACGGGTCGACGATACCGAGCAGGTGGTGACCGTCTGCATCGTCGCGAAGCGCTCGGACGCCTACCGATAGGCGCTGGTCACGTTCGGACGGTGGCGAAGGCGGACCAGAGGAGGGGGGAGTGTTCGATGGTGCGTTCGGTGCGCCAGGTAGTCAGGCGGGTGCGTTGCCAGGTGGCGAGGGTGGTTATGGGGTCGGGGTGTTCGTGGGCGGCGTCGATGGCGCAGATGGCGTCTTGTAGGGGGTGGGCTTCGGGGGGTGCTCCGGCCAGGCGTTGGAAGGCGAGGTCGGTGGGGAGGGGCCAGCGGCTGGCGGTGACCAGTTCGGCGCCACCGTTGATCATGGCGGCCACCAGGCCGAGGGCCTCGCTGAAGCGCATATCGCCGCCGCTTTCGCAGGCGATCAACGCAACCCGGCTGGGGATCGGCCAGAGTTGCGGTCCGGCAATGGGTTCCGTGGTGAGGGTGTGGGTGCCGAGTAGCAGGTCCTTGGCCGAGAGCGGGCGGTGCGCTCGAATGGGTGTGGCGAAGCCGATGGCCTCGGCGGCGCAGGCCAGATGTAGTTCGGAGGCCTCGCTTTGGCCGGATTCGGGGGCTGCCGCGGTCACATGTCCCACATAGGTGAGGCGGCTGGCGCCACTGCGCAGCGCCTCGCTCAACCAGCTCCGATCGATATCGGTGCGCCGGAATACCTCGATCGGATCGTCGACCGCGGGTACCAGCCTGCCTTGGTCGCGATATTCGGCGACACGCTGGGCCAGTGGCGATTCGGGATCCATCCGGCCGAGCACCGACCCGAGTGCGGAGTCAGCGCGGAAGCCGGGGACGCGCGGGTCGAGGACCGCCACTACCGGCAGTGTCCGCGTCTCGGACCAGGTGCGCGCCGTCCGGTCCGGGCCGTGCACAATGCTGGCCGGGGCGAGCAAGCTGATATCGGCGATATCCACCAGGCGCAGCTCCGGATCGGGAGCGATGATCTCCCAGGGGATCTGGGCCACGCGGGGCGAGGGCTGCAACCGAATATGCGGGCGTATGCCACGCACATACAGCTCGTACAGTTGCGCGGCCAGACCGTAGGGCAGAAGTGCTCGAGAAAGCGCCTGCGCGACGAGATATTCCGAGTCATATGACGCGAAAGCGCCCGTCGTCATGGCGCGTTCGAGTCCGCCCGGTTCCGCGGGGTGGGGCAGCGCTGCCGCCAGCTGTGCGACAGCCTCGCCGACCGCCGTACCGGGCAACATGCTCGCGCCCCGGTCATAGCTGTTTCCGAGCCAGCGCCAGGACATGTACAGATCGCCCGCGTCCGCCATTCGCACGATGACGGTGGGTTGTTCCGGTGCGGTCATGCGGGCAATACCCGGCTGTCGCGCACCCGCTGTCCATAGCGTCGCTCGGCGGCATCGATAAAGGCGGCCAATGCGATATGGCCATCCGGTGCCACGGCCACCCGCGGCGGCGGCGCCACCGGAAGTCCGGCACCGGCCGCGACCTCGGCCAGCGCCGTGCCGAGCTGCGGTGCCGACCCACTCTGCGGCCCGGTCCCGACCTGCACACTCGGCATCTCCTCGACCGAAACCGCTGGCGGATCGAATAATTCCAGGGGCAGTCGGGGCGGCGCACCGGCCGTTGATCTGGCGATATCCAATGTCGTACCCGCACACTGTGTTTCGATGAGATCCACGATCAGCGGACCATTGCCGGACAGATAGGCGAACCGGAATGCCAGCCGCACCGCCGGATCGGCGATCTGACGGTTCCACTGCTCGCGTTGATTGCCATTTGGCAGCGTGTGGCGCACGGCATCGATGGCCAGCGCCGACGGAACCGCGAGTTCGATCGCCCGCGCCAACAGCGCGCCATCCGGCGCTTCCGCCGCCTCGATGACCGATTCCAGCAGCGTCGCATGCCAGAAATCGATTTGGGCGCAATGCAATCCGAGTCCACGCTCGGCATAGGCGGCGAATGCCTCGGCGATGAGCACTTCGCCCGCGTCGTAGCGGCCGGTCGCGTAGGCCACCGTGGCCAGGCGCACGCGCACATCGGCGGCATCGAGCACCGCGCCCGATTCATGGAAGTACCGCAGGCTGCTGCGGTAGCGCAGGTCCGCCGCATCGATGTCATCGCGTCGCTCGGCGAGAAAGCCCATGGTCTTCAGGCCGACACCGGCCCGATAGCCGAGTCCGGCCCGCTCGAAATACTCCTGGCTGGACCGCAGCGGCGGTTCGGCCTCGTCGAACCGGTCCGATCTGACGTACATAACGGCCAGATTCTGTTCCGTCTCGGCGACGGCGTTGCGGTCACCGGCCGCGTCGAATGCCGCGAGCGCCTGGCGCATGAAGTCGATGGCGAGTTCGCGCCGTCCGGTCTCGAAGTAGATCCCGCCGAGTGTCGAAAGCGGATGTCCGGCCAGATGCGGTGCGAAACGCACTGCGGCGTCCAGTGATTCGGTGGCCAGCTCGATAGCGTAGGCCCAGCTCTGGCGGTGGAACGCCACCGCGGTCAGCGAGAGCAAACAGGCCACCCGCTGCATGCTCTCGTCATTGTGTTCGGTGAGCAGCGCCCGCGCCTGTTCCAGCGCCTGCTGCGCAGCGTCGAGATCGCCGATGTGCTGTAGCGCCTGGGAGAGATTGATCAGTGCGGCGGTTCGCTTTTCGATCGCATCGTCGGGCATCTCCGCGAGTGCGGCGCGGAACATCACGATCGCCTCGGCATGATCGCCGAGTTCATCGCACATGCTCGCGGCATTGACCAGCGCGCTGATCCGCAGGCCATTCGTGCTCGTCCGGGCTATCTCCTCGAACAGCCGCCTGGCCGCGCCGACATCGCCGCGCTGGTAGGCGGCGGCTCCTTCGGCCAGTCGCGCACGGCCGCCATCATCGGACACCTCAGAAGTCCGAATCCGATGCGGCGGCGGCGATCTCGGCCAGCAGCGGTGCGTCGACGGCATCATCGGAGCCGGTGGCCCGACGTAACCGCGCCGCCGCGAGTTCGCGGATCCGCCGACGCATTTCCGGGCCGCCCAATTCCGGATCCGGGGTCGCGCCGACGCCGGGCACGTAGACATCCACCGCCGATACCGAATCCGATGGCGTGGTCGTCGCACCGGTCCAGAGATCGCCGATCAGGTTCAACTCGGCCTCCGCGGTACCAACCGGCGTGGTGATGAACGCCCGCGGGTGCAGATGTGCCGGTGCGGCCGAATCCAATTGGGGTGCGGCGACCGCGGTAATGCGAACCGTCGTGGTCCCCGAATCCCGTATCGACTCCCACGACACCGCCCGCTCGGACGCATCGATGAGCCCCGGCGGGCACCGCCGCCAATCCCAGCCACCGGTGCCGCGTCCGAGCGACAGCGCACCGGCCGGACGGTCCGTGCCGCCACCGGCCGCAAGCGCATAATCCGCTGCACGAGTGGATATTTCAACGGCTGTGCTGATATCCAGTGTCTCGTCTTCCGGTACGGTCTGGTCATCGATGAGCAGTTCGCACTCCGCGCGCAAGGCGGTGATCTCCTGGTCGAGCAGCCGGTCGTCGAGCGGGGTGATGCCATCGATCGTCGATGCGGGCCACCAGCGTGTGGCCCAATACGCGAATCCGAGCCGCCATGCGGCGGTTACGAGACCGGGCACCGCTGGTTCGGCGGTGAATTCGGCTCCGGCGGTGAATTCGGTATCGGCGATGGCCACGGCGATCCGTTCGCCGTACACCGCCCACAGCCAGTCGTGTGCCAGCTCGATATGGTCGATAACGGCTGCCGGAATCGTCTGTCCGGCAAGCAGACTCCAGGACAGATGACCGCCGGCCACCTCCAACACCATGGCATCGATCGCCGCCGCGGCATCGAGTACGGTCGGCGCGCCCTCGGGCACGACGGTCCAGATGCCGTCCGCGGTCCGTCCGATCCGCACGGTCGCGCTCATCAGCTCGCCCTCGATTCCGCCGGATCCGGCTCGTTGACCAGGGAACTCGCGCTCAGCGCCTGTTTGACCCGCATCCGGTGGTCCAGCATTACCGAGCGGGCCACGCCGTCGAGCAGATCCCACAGTTCGTCCGGCTCGTAGACGCCGACCTCCCGGACATCGCGGCCGTGCAGCCGAACCCACAGTCGTCGCAGATAGGGCCGCCATGGCGTACGCAGTTCGGCGGCAATGGCGGCCAGCGGGCCATCGAGCAGGTCGATATCGGCCCGCACCGCGAGCCGCCGGGCCTGCAATACATATGCCTCCCGCTGCCAGCGGCCATTGATCAGCCGATGCGCCGCCGTTTCGGCCGCCTCCGACCCGGCCGGGCTCGCGCCATCGGTGCTCGCAAGCGCCGCGATCGGCCGCAGCCCGCGTGCGAGCGTCGCCCCGGCCGTGGCCGCGACCCGCAGTGATTCGTCCAAAAGCGCCCATGGCGCACAGCTTCGGGCGATTTCGGCGGTCACCAGTTCCGGAATGGGCGGCAGTTCGGCCCGTTCACTCGACGCCTGCAGCACGGTGAATACGCGTTCGTAGATGCTGCGATCGAACGGCAGCCCCAGACTGGCCTTCGAGGCCGAGGAACCGAGCGCGGGTGAATGTGGCAGCGGGTGCGCGGTGAGACCGAGTTGCTGTGCGGTCGGCGCGGATATGCTGTCCCACAGCCGAATTCCCCCGTGCGTTCCGGCGTGGGTGGCGATCAGCTGATCGAATGTCGGCTGCCCGTCGGCCTGCCCACCGCCGCGGGCCGCCGCGCACGCGTCGAGCAGCGCCGTGAAGATTTCGGCGTGATCGCCGGTCGGCCCGCCCACCGGACGGCGTCGCCACGCGATATCGATCAACGCGGTGAGTTCGGTGATCTGCGCACCCGCGGTGATGTACTCCTTGAGCGCCTGCGTGGTGCGTCCCGCCGCGAATTCGTGCACATCGCGCAGCGTCGCCTCGGCGATGGCCCGGTCGCGCTGCGGATCCGGCATACCCGATGTGGTGGCGAGTTCGAATGACCGCTGGAAGTACAGATCCTGCGGATTGCCCTCGGTGATCCGCAGCGCCCGCCGGACCTGTTTGAGCAGGGAGAACCAGGCGGCCGTCGCGCGGAGCACATCGGCGGCGGCGTGTATCCGGGTGGCGAGCAGGGTCGCGCCGTCGGCGGTGAGGATCGGCCCCGCACACGTCGGATGCTGAACCGGACGGATTACCAGCGGATCCAGAATCAGTTTCACCGTCCGCCGCAGCGGCCCGCCGTGGGGGCCACTGAGCGGTTCGACGCCGTCGAGTCGGCGCCAAACCTCGTCCAGCACCATCGCGCGCGGCCGTCGCATTCGACCAGGTTAACGGAAGTTTGTCCGTTTCAGACTCCGAAAAACCTGGGATCGGTAGGGCGCGTTCGATTTCTACCTTTCTCGTATCGGCCCAACACCGGGACCGAACGAAGCAAAGGAACAAGTCATGAACACCAAGTCGGTCCGCATCTCCGCCGCCCTCACCGCAGCCGCCGCCGCTCTCGCCCTCTTCGTCACCGGGTGCAGCGACAACTCCAGCAGCTCGTCGCCCACCTCGGCCAAGCCGGGCACCTCGGCCGCCCCGGCACCGGCCCCGGCACCGGGCAAATCGGTCGCCTCGGTCGACGGCAAGGCGCTCGACGGCAGGTTCGAGACCACCTGCGCCAAGCAGGGCGACACCATCGCCCTTGCGCTCAGCGACACCAATAACGCCACCTACGGCACCCTGAGCGTCAGCGCCTCCATCACCGGCACCGATAACGTCCAGGCCGTCGCGGTCGCGGGCAGCAAGGGCGGCTCCAATGGCCTGCCCTACGCCCTGGGCTTCGGCAATGGCATGCCCGGCGGTTCGGCCAAGGTCGTCAAGGACGGCAATACCTACAAGGTCACCGGCGAGGGCGTCGGCGCGCCCGACCTCACCAATCCGACCGCGGGGCCGAAGACCTCGAAATTCGACATCACCTTCGCCTGCTCGACCGTGGTCGGCGGCTGATCCGGACGAAGCACCCCGGCCCGCTCACGCTCCACAGCCACCGGGCGTGAGCGGGCCGAGCGATCCAAATCCATTCACGCACAAGGGAATACCATGAAGAATATCGCCCGCTCGCTCGCCCTCGGCTTCCTCGTCCTTTCGATCGGCTACTACCTCTGGCACGGCCTCACCTATACCAGCTCGGGCCCCTTCGACGACGGCACCCTGGCCTGGGTCGGACCACAGATGGCGCTGCCGATCATCGCCATCACCATCGTCCCGATGGTCTTCGCCTTCACCGGCGAGGGCATCATGGCGGCCTTCACCGGCAACAACAGCTCGGCCTTCCGCAATGGCCTGGTCGGCATCGGCACCGTCAAGTCCTTCCGGCAGACCGGTCTGACCGTCAACGACCAGCCGCAGATCCGCATCGACTTCAGCGTCGAAGGCGTCGACGGCAAGATCTTCGACTCGCACGCCAAGATGATCGTGCCGCTCACCGAACTCGCCCTGCTGCAACCCGGCGTCGTCCTGCCGGTGCGCTATCTCCCCGATCACACCGATAAGGTCGAGGTCGACCGCTCCGGCGATATGTCGGCCGCGCAGCACGCCATGAACGAGTCCATGATCCGAAAGGGCTTCACCACCAAGGCCAAACTCGATATCGCCGAGCGCGGTATCGCCGCCCAGGCCGTGGTGCAGTCGCTGTCGGTCCCCGGCGAAATTCGCAACGGGCACTCCAAAATCGAGCTCGGACTTGTCGTAACCCGCCCGGACGGAACGACTTTCACGACCGGTGTGGAGAAGTTTCTGCCGCCCGCCAGCGTCGGCCAAGTCCAGGTCGGCCGCATACTACGGGTGCACTATCTGCCGGAGAACGAACAAGAGGTCGTGATCGCCCTGCAAATCAATGCCTAGCCCGCGCGGCAAATGTTGCCCTCGCTCACCCGGAGCGGGGGCAGTATTCGTGTGTGCACAACCCTAGAAGATCCGATGGCTGAAAAAGCTGTGGTGGCAGGTCGGGCGCTTGCACATCGCGCCACCGCCCGCAATGAAGCCGACACAGGTGGGATGGGTACACCTGTTGCAGCCGCCGTCGCCCTCTATGGACAAATCGTCGTGGTCGATGAGCACGAGGCGGGCCTCGTCCATCGCGCCCGCGAGAATCGAATCGAGATAGTCGAGGGCTGCTGGGCTGAGATGGATTTTTCCTGCGGACCGAGTCATCGCACTGCTCCTGACTTGATACCTACCTCCAAGTTAATCGATCCTCGGGCCGGAAACGCAACGGCAGCCGAGTAGCGCGCTACGCGGCCGGATCGGAAGTTGAGGGTTGAATTGGTCGGACGTTCATCTGAGCGTTTCCTGTGGATTGCCTGAGAGGCCTACCGTGCGGCCGTCGGCACTAGTCAGGAGTATGTAGTGACCCCCAAGCCCCTCGCCTTGTTCGTGAAGAGGGACGGCCAGCCGAAGCGGTCGGCCATCACCTGCCAGTACAAGTGCGGTAACGCCTGCTTCCACGAGGTGCCCAACACTTCGGACAACGAATACTTCGGTGATGTGGTGCGCGCGGCGCTGTCGCGGCGCGGTCTGCTCAAGGGCAGCGCTGGTGTGGTGGTCGCGGTCGGCGCGGCCGGTGTGCTCGCGGCCTGCGGTGACGACGATAAGGTCGAATTGGCGGCGGGCGGCTCGCTGGTCGACGGCGTGCCGGTGGGCACCAATTTCAAGCCGGTCGCGGCGAATTCCGATGACGCCCTGGTCATTCCGGAGGGCTACGAGCACAATGTCGTGATCCGCTGGGGCGACCCGCTTTTCGCGGATGCACCGAAATTCGACCCGGACAAGCAAACTGCGGCCGCACAAAGCAAGCAGTTCGGCTTCAACAACGATTTCGCGGCGCTGCTGCCCATCGAAGGCCAGGCGAACACATATCTGCTGGTGGTGAATCACGAGTACACCACCGAGCCGCAGATGTTCAAGGGCTACGACAAGGCGAACCCGTCACTGGAGCACTACCAGACCGCGCTTGCCGCGCACGGACTCTCGGTGGTCCAGGTCAAGGGCGAATCCGAAACCGGAAAGCTGACGCCGGAATTCGGCAAGTACAACCGTCGCATCACCGGCACCACCGAGTTCACCGTCACCGGCCCCGCGGCGGGCAGCGTCTTCCTGAAGACGTCCGCCGACCCGACCGGCGCCAAGGTGCTCGGCACCCTGAACAACTGCTCCGGCGGTATGACTCCCTGGGGCACTGTGCTTTCCGGTGAAGAGAACATCAACCAGTACTTCGCGAACGCGGACAAGGTCACTGACGAGGCCGCGAAGGCCGGGCTGAAGCGCTACGGTTTCGCGAATACCTCGGAGCGCAAGTGGGAGATCCACGAGCCCCGCTTCGATCTGGCCAAGGAACCCAATGAGGCCAACCGATTCGGCTGGGTCGTCGAGTTGAATCCGTGGGACGCCACGGCCGCACCGATCAAGCACACCGCGCTGGGCCGGTTCAAGCACGAGGCCGCGACCATTCACGTCGCCAAGGACGGCACCGTGGTCGCCTATATGGGCGACGATGAGCGCTTCGACTACATGTACAAGTTCGTATCCTCGCGAAAGGTGCAGTCCGGCACCGGCCAGGCGAGCATGCGGCACAATCTGACGATCCTGGACGCGGGCACGCTCTACGTCGCCAAATTCGCCGGCGACCACCCGGACAAGATCGACGGCAATGGCACCGTGCCATCGGATAAGGGCTTCACCGGTACCGGCCAATGGATTCCGTTGCTGGTCACCGGCGAAGACGGCAAGGCGACGTCGAAGGTCGACGGCTTCACCGCCGAACAGGTTTCGGTGTTCACCCGATTGGCGGCCGATAAGGTCGGCGCCACCAAGATGGACCGTCCCGAGGACTTCGAGGCGAATCCCAAGTCCGGCAAGGTCTATGTCGCGCTGACCTATAACGAGCAGCGTGGCAAGGAGGGCAAGCCCGGCGTCGACGAGGCGAATCCGCGCAATATCAACAAGTTCGGACAGGTCCTCGAAATCGACGACGACCACGCGGGTACCAAATTCACCTGGAATATCCTGATGCTGTGCGGTGATCCGAAGACCACCGACACCTATTTCGCCGGATTCGACAAGGGCAAGGTCAGCCCGATCGCCGCACCGGACAACCTGGCCTTCGACGACTACGGCAACCTGTGGATCTCCACCGATGCCTCACGCGCCAACGGTGCCAATGACGGTCTGTTCTCGGTGGTGCTCGACGGGCCGAATCGCGGTGAGACCAAACAATTCCTGACCGTCCCGTTCGGCGCGGAGACCTGCGGCCCGACGGTTTCGGAGCATCGGGTGACCGTCTGCGTCCAGCATCCGGGCGAGCGCGATGATGCGACCGCCGAAAAGCCCGCCTCGCATTGGCCCGATGGCGGCGATAGTCTGCCCCGACCCGCCGTAGTTTCGGTGTGGAAGAAGGGTGGCGGCCGGATCGGCACCTAGCCGAGGGCCGTGCAGCACACGAAACCGCTACTCGAACCTGCAGGGAGTAGCGGTTTCGTGCTGTTCAGCCCGCCATATTCGCGTAGCGTGCGAAATCGCCTTGGGCACCGCTGTACACATTGACATCGGTGCGGCCCGCAATACCGGGAATGCTGCCGCCATCGGTGGTCTGCCAGAACGTCCAGGTCGGCCAGCCACCGGGCACCTCGGGTTGTTCATTGCCGCGGTAATCGGCGATCCAGAGCGGATACCGGGTGAATTCATTGGTATTCGCCATAGCCGTCTTCCAGAAATTCGGATACGTGTAGACGATCGGCACTCGCCCGGTCAGCGCCTGCACGGTATTCAGATACCGCCGTGTCCAGTCGATCAGCCCGGCCGGATTCAGCCCGCCCGTATTCTCCAGATCGAGTACCGGCGGCAGATCCAGTGGCCCGTTCTGTCCGAGCACAACCGTCGCATACAGCGCCGCCTGCGGCTCCGGCGGCAGATTCGGGCGTGCGTAGTGATATGTCCCGCGCGCGACGCCGGCCGCCCGCATCAGCAAGCTGTCCGGCACGAAATACGGATTGAGGTAGCTCAATCCCTCGGTCGCCTTGACCATGGCGAAATCGTGTCCCGCCCGCTTCACGGCGAACCAATCGATGAACCGCCCGTCCACATGCTGCCACGACGACACATCCGGCCCGGTTCGGTCGGCCACCGCCGTTCCGGCGGAGGTTGCGACAAGGATGCTGCCCACAGTGATCGCGGACAGCGCCACAGCGCGAGTCGATCTCCAACGAGTGCTATCCATGCCATTCGACGATAGCGACTAGTGCCCTGTGTGACCAGTGTTACGTATGAGGTATTTGCGCAGTATTGACTAGATAGCGTTGCTCGATGTCACGTTGGCAGCGCCCGTGCCGAGCCATTGCCCGCCGTCCGTGGCCGGGCGAGCGTCCGTACGCGAACCGTTCGCGGCGTCAGCCGAGCCAGTCCAGCACCGAGGCCGCGGTCCAGGACTGCTGCATGCTGCCGAGCGGTTCGCCGGTGAAGGGTTCGTAGTATTCGGCGAAGCTGCCGTCGCTGGCCTGACGCAGCCCCTCGGCGCGGAGCATAAAGGAGCGCTCGGCCCAGCCGCGGCGGGCGAAGACCCAGGAGAACAGCCAGCTCATGACCGGCCAGACCGGGCCGCGCCAGTATTCGCGCGGTCGAAAATCCTTGGAGACCGGCGAGGTCGACGGCGGCAGGGCGTAGCGCAGGTCCGGGTGGCCGCAGAAGCGCGGTCCCTCGAACAGGCGCAGCAGGCTGCGCTCGGTATCGCGGGGCAGGCCGCCGCACAGCAATGGGGCGAACATGGCGAGGGTTTCGGTGTTGATCCAGCGTTGCAGGCGCACGTCGAAGTCGCGCGCCGCGCCGGTGCGGGCGTCGGTGGTCGCGACCACGCCAGCGCGGAAGCGCTCCGCCCACGAATACAGGTCGCGGACATCGGCATGGGGCTGCTTGTACTCCTCGCCGATATTGGCGAGCACCTCACAGGCCAGCGCGAAGATCGCGGTGACGAAGACATCCTCCACCGCGAAGCTCATGGTCGATGCGAGCAGATAGTCGTCGTATCCGGCGCGGCGCATCTGCTCGACCAGCCACAGGTAGCGGTCGTATTCGCGATCGCTGGGCCGCTGCGAGGGGTCGGAGACGACCAGCACATCCTCGCGTTGGTACGGCGGCAGGTCGCCGGGGACCACATTCGCATAGGCCCGGTCCCACCGCGGCGAATTGTCCATCCCGGATTCCCAGCCGTGGTACAGCGTGATCCGGCCGCTCTCCTTGGGGTCGCGGGCATGGGCCAGCCAGCGATGCCAGCGCACCAGATCCGGCCAGCGCCGGTTCAGGAATTCCTCGGCCACCGCGCGGGTGCTGCGGCCGTGGCGGCGGGAATGGTCCAGGATGCGCTGCACCGCGATGGCGTGCACCGGCGGCTGGGTGATGCCGGAGGTGTCCGGACCGTCCGGGGCATTGGCGGCCAGTCGGCGGCACTCCCAGCGGGCCGGGCCTGGAAAGTAGCCGTCCACGCCATTGGCGAAGACGATGTGCGGGATCATCCCGTTCTTCCACTGCGCCGAGAGCAGAGTGTCCAGTTCGATGACCGCGCGCTCGACACTCAGCGGGGCGAGGCCGACCGCGACGAAGGCGGCGTCCCAACTCCACATATGCGGATACAGTCGGGGCGCGGCCGTGGTCATGGTGCCCAGATCGTTGCCCCGTAGCAGATAGGCGGCGCGGGCCGCGAGCTGTGTTGGGGTGAAACCCGGGTGTGCCATCCCTTTATTCTGCGATGACACCCGCAGATACGCGCGCTCAGTGACGTCCGTCTCGGGCTGGGGGTCGCGGGCCACCGGCAGATAGTCGGCAGTGGTTTGCGATCGGCTCATCGTCGACTGGTGTGCGGCGGATCTCACTCTGGCATGCCCCGTCCGTGAATCTCTGTGTTCCCGATATGCGTCCATCGCCACCCGCGTTGGTCGTGCCGCCGCCCCTGACGGGTTTTCGACACGGCCGGATACGGTGAGCCCCATGACCTCCGCTGTGACCAGCACACCGAAGCCGACCGCGCTGATCACCGGCGCCAGCCGCGGGCTCGGCGCCGCGATCGCTCGCGAACTCGCACCGACCCACGATCTTTTGCTCGGCGCCCGCTCGGCCGAGGCGCTGCGCGCGATATTAGGCGAACTGCCCGGAGCCACCGGATGGCCGGTCGAGTTGACCGACTATTCCGCAGTGGCCGAAGCGGTTTCGCCGATTCGGCGGCTGGATGTGTTGGTACACAATGCCGGTGTCGCCGAACTCGGTTCGATCGCCGATTCGTCGGTGCAGCAGTGGCGAAATACCTTGGAAGCCAACGTAATCGCGGTCGCTGAGTTGACCCGGCTGTTGCTGCCCGCCCTGCGCGCGGCCAATGGCCATGTGGTGCTGATCAATTCGGGTGCGGGCTTGCGGGCCAATCCGGGCTGGGCCTCCTATGCGGCGAGCAAGTTCGGACTGCGCGCTTTCGGTGACGCACTGCGGCTGGAGGAGCCGACGCTGCGGGTGACCTCGATTCATCCCGGCCGCATCGATACCGATATGCAGCGCGAGATCATCGCGGGCGAGGGCCGCGAATACCGCCTGGAGGAGTTCCTGCGCCCGGAGACCGTCGCGGGTACTGTCCGTGCCGCCATCGACACACCGCGCGACGGCCATCCCACCGAGATCGTGCTGCGACCCTACTGATTCGGCGCACCGTGCTTCCGGTCGGTGCTCACCACGGACAAACGGCAAAATGTTGTCACTTTGTCGACTTGTTGTTCCGAGGTTCAGCTCGCGGACAGTTTCGCTCGGTACAGTGTGGATTGTTACCTGCGCGTTACGCCGATGGGCGGCGGGGTGCTGTTCGAGTGAAGTAAAAGGGTTTGGATCGTGGATAGACGTCGGCTGCTGACGCTGCTTGCTACGGGAACCGCGGCGGCTTTGACCGGCTGTGTGAAGGCGGAGGGGGAGCCGTTCAACAGCGGTTCGGCGGGCGGCGGGCCCATTCTGCCCGCACCGGCGCCGCTGCTGCCGCCGCCCCCGATCGGACCGAAGACGCCGATTCCGGCGCAGACGATCACCGCGCTGCCCGGTGCGGGCACCAGCATGGCGCTCACGGTCGATGACGGCGCGAGTCCGGAAGTGGTCGGTGCCTATATCAAGTTCGCCAGGGATACCGGCGCCCGATTCACCTTCTTCGTTACCGCGTACTACGACTCCTGGGCGATTCACCGAGATGCATTGCGGCCCTTGGTCGATTCCGGTCAGATCCAGCTCGGCAACCACACCTGGGACCATGCCGATCTGACCAGGCAGTCCGCATCGGGCATCTCCTCCCAATTGGAGCGGGCGAAGTCCTACCTGCGGAACAACTTCGGCGTGGACGGCACGCCGTACTACCGCCCGCCCTTCGGCCGCCACAATGCCACCGTCGACAAGGTGGCGGCGGATCTCGGCTATACGGTGCCGACCATGTGGTACGGGTCGCTGTCGGACTCCGGTGTGATCACCGAGGAGTACCTGTTGCAGTGCGCGCGTAAGTATTTCAATCCGCAGACGATCATTATCGGTCATGCGAACGCACCTGCGGTTACCCATGTCTATGGGCAGCTGGTGGACATCATCAAGGAGCGCAATCTGTCCATGGTGACCCTCAACGACGTCCTGCTGCCGCCGCGCTGACCGTTTCCCGGAGCGCCGAACCCTGGCGCCACAGACTACGACGCACCGGAGCCTCCGGACGACGGCATCTGGGAGGAGCCCGAACCCGAACCGGGGCCCGAACCCGAACC
>NZ_JBEXLC010000170.1:0-18887 GCF_040609795.1 Nocardia sp. NPDC004604 | reverse complement strand
CCCTTCGGTTCTCGTTCGATCGGTCGGCTGACCCTTTCGAGCGACCTGCAAGCAGTCGCTACGGCTGACCCTTTCGAGCGACCTGCAAGCAGTCGCTACGGCTGACCCTTTCGAGCGACCTGCAAGCAGTCGCTACGGCTGGCCCTTTCGAGCGACCTGTAAGCAGTCGCTACGGCCGGAATCCATGGTCGTTCTCGCAGGTAGGGTCGGGAAGACCGAACGTTGAGGTGTGGTTGCTTACCTCGAGGTTCGAATTCAGCTCAGAAGGAGTGCGGTGGATATGGGCAGTGACGCGGATCACGATGTGTGCGGCATGTCGATTGCGATCGATGTCGTCGGCGGCAAATGGAAGCTGCATCTGATGTGGGTGCTCGGCGCCGGCCCGCAGCGCTTCGGTCGGATTCGCAAGCTGCTCACCGGCGTCAGTGAAAAGGTCCTCGCCGAAAACCTGCGCCATCTCGAAGCCAGCGGTGTGGTCCGCCGCGAGGTCTTCCCCGAAGTCCCCCCGCGCGTCGAATACTCGCTCACCCCACTCGGCGAAGAACTCGCGGTCGCCCTGCGCCCGCTCGAGACCTGGGGCGACACACACCGCGACAAACTCCTCAGCAACCTGCTCGCCGCCGCGGGCTAGTGCCCCATCCACCTAGCTCCTGCCATATCCAGCCCTGGGCCGGGGTCCGTCGAACGTAGTCGTATGGTGGTCGCCCCGGCCTGTGCGACCGCCATACGACTGCGCTCGGCGAGCAGTTGGGGTGGGTAGGGCAGGTATCGATCTGGAGGGGGACTGGCAGTCGGCCTTGATTCGGGTTGCGCGCCGGTCAATTTCCAATGTTGTCGACAGCTATCCGTTCGCCGACGCGGACGAGCAACTGTGCCGCATCGGCGATGCAGCGGACGGGATCCGACTCCAGATCGGCCAGGGCGTAGCAGGCGGTGAAACCCGCCGCTCGGATCTCATCACGCGTCAACTGCGCTCGGCCGACGGCGGCCACCACCGCGACACCCGCCTTGCGCGCCGCCTCGCAGACGCCGATCGGGGCCTTGCCGTGCAGACTCTGCGCATCGAGGGCACCCTCCCCGGTGACCACGAGGGCAGCGCCATCGAGAAGTGCTGGGAAATCGAGGAGTTCGAGAACCACCTCGATGCCACTGCGCACCTGCGCGCCGAGCACCGCCAGCGCGCCGAAGCCGGTACCGCCCGCCGCGCCCGCGCCGGGGACATCCGCGAATTCCGGTGCGACGACGGCCGCCCAGTTCGTCAGTGCCGCCTCGAGGATGGGCAGATCCGGCGGCGTCGCCCCCTTCTGGGGCGCGTATACCGCGACCGCGCCGGTCGGGCCGAGCAGTGGGTTGTCGACATCGCAGGCCAAGGTGAAATTCGCAGCCGAAATGCCCGGATGCAATCGGGTGCGATCCACTCCCGCGGCATGCACCAAAGCGGCTCCGCCCATGGGCAATTCATTGCCGTCGTCGTCCAGGATGCGCGCACCGAGGGCCTGCAGCATGCCCGCGCCGCCGTCGGTGGAGGCGCTGCCGCCCAGGCCGAGCACGATATCGGTGGCGCCGCGGTCCAATGCGTGTGCAATGACGACACCGAGTCCATAGGTGTGCGCGCCGAGCGGATCGGGTTGTCCCCCTGGCAGTTTCGTCAGTCCGACCGCCGCGGCCAATTCGACTACCGCCGTGGTCCCCTGCACCGCATAGGCCGCGGTGTCGGCTGCTCCCGTTGGCCCCGGCGCATCGACCTCGATCCGCTCCCAGCCCGCCGCCACGAATGCGTCGACGGTTCCGTCGCCGCCGTCCGCGACCGGCACCTGCCGGATCTCCGCGTCCGGGCACGCGCGCGCGATGCCAGCCGCCAGCGCCGCCGCCACCTCGGGCGCGGTCAGCGAGCCCTTGAACTTATCCGGGGCGATCACCACCCGAAGCATTGACGTCATCGCCACATTGTCCGGGGTGGCTCCGAAGGACGCACGTCGGGCAGTGCACGGGCCATCGCCGACCTGCTGTTCCACGACAGCAGCCCCCGGTCGAATGTGCTTCCGTCCCCCGCGTTGCGCGTTCAGGCACGATCTGTGGATGTAGCCCTGTGCGATCCAGTCGGTGCGGCACGCGCCGAGATCGGCGCTGCCGCCAGGTCACCCTTGGTCGTGGTCGCGCGCAGGGCTATCGGTCGGCGTCGACTTCCGCTTCCGCTTGGCGCGGCGGAGTTCGTCGAACTGTTCGCTCAGGATGGAGTCCGGATCCAGGTGCGAGTTCAGCGGAAACGGGCGGGAGGCAGGTACCCGCCGACGACGAATCGGTGGCGGCGTCCACGTCACCAATGGCGCCCCGCCGACGGGGTGATATCCACCCGCCTAGTGCAGCGGCGCTTGATCCGCGTGGTCGATGGTGACCTGGCCGGTGCGCAGGTAGGTCAGCACGGCCTCGTCGACGACGGTGTTGCCGCGGCCGAAGGCACCGTGGTCACCGCCCTCGACGGTGATCAGCGAGCCGCCGATAGCACGCGCCATGGCCGGGCCGCCCTCGTAGGTGGTCAGCGCATCGTGGCGGCTCTGCAGCAGCAGCGGGCGGGTGCGCAGGTCCTTGCCGTTGATCGGCACCGGTTTGGTCACCGGTTTCCAGCTACCGCAGGCGGTTCCGGAGCGGACCAGATCGGCGCGGGCGTCCATGGCATTGCCGCCCGAGGCGATGGTTGCGAAGGCCGAGCCGATCAGCTCGAGCCGGCCGCGCACCGCGTTCTCATTGCAGGTTATGGCGGAGAAGACGAAGCGGCCGGTGGGATCGGTGCTGGTGGCACCCTCGATGGCGAGCAGCTGGCGGACGTTCTTCGGATCGATATTGGCATCGGCCATCGCCCTGGCGAAGGTCGGCCAGAACGTGCGGGTGTAGGTGGCGACCGCGGTCGCACCGACCAGCGGCACCTGCGCGGACGCACCGCCGGTGAGCATGAGGCGCACCAGATTCTGCACCTTGCCCGCCTGCTCCACGCTGCCGTTGAAGCCGTCGCGGGCGATCTCGGCGAGCGGTTCGGGCAGCGCTCCCGGCAGATCGGCGACACTGGCCGGCGGCGGGGTCAGATTGGCGTACCAGCCGCCGCCCTGGTCCGCGACCAGCCGCACCCAATTCTGGTAGACCTGCAATGCCGTATCCCCGAGCCGGTATTCGCCGTCGTGCTCGGCGATCCAGGCGAACAGATCATCGAGCCGCTGCTTGCCAGCGACCTGCTGCTGGGCGAACTCCTCGGTCCACACCCAATCGGGATCGACATTGGAGTCCAGCACCATACGATCCACCCGGTTCGGGAACAGCGATGCGTACACCGCGCCGAGATAGGTGCCATAGGAGGTGCCGAGATAGCTGATCCGGTCGACGCCGAGCGCGGCGCGCACCTGGTCCAGATCGCGCGCGGTGCTCTCGGTGGTGATGGTGTCGAGGTAGCCGGGCAGTGCGGCATCGCAGGCCTTCTTGATATCGTCGCGGTTGCCGCCGCCGAGTGAAACCTGTTCACCGTCAGCCGATTTCGAGGTCTCGACGGCCTGGGTAACACAGCGCAGCGGCGTGGCCCAGCGCAGTCCACGCGGCTGCACCGCGACCCGGTCGTAGTGCTCGTTGAGTTCGGCGGGCAGCGAGTCGATCCGGCGCGCCCAGTAGTCCAGCGCGTCCGCGCCGGGTCCACCCGGATTGGCGACGATGACGCCACGGCGCTGCGCGGTGGCGGCGATCCGGCTGACGGTGAGTTCGATACGCGCGCCGTCGGGTTCGGCGTAATTCATCGGAACGGATATCACCGCGCATTGCACGCCGCGTCCCTCGGTCACCGATGAGTCCGGGCAGGCGCCGAAGGCGGCACCGGGTGTGGCCGCGGCCTGGGCCGTGATGATCGATCCGCCGATCAGGCCGGTGGCTGCCACCGCGACCAGTACCCGGGAAATACCCGGCACCTGCGAACTGCCTAACACCCTCATCATGTTTCGTACCTCCGCCCGGCCTGCCCCTCACTCCCGGTGGAGGCGTTCGGCGCGACCAAGAGCATTCTTGCCAGCCCGGCACCGGTAGACAAGTCGAGCACCGGATCGGAGCTGATTAGTGTTGCGGTACACCGTCACCCACCCACACCGAGTAGCGTCGAGCCATGTCGACTGAGGTCCGTAACAACGCCATGCTGGAACGCTTCGAGATCTATGTCGACGGTGCGATCGCCGGATACACCGAATACCAGGACACGGCCTCCGAACGCGCCTTCGTCCACACCGAGATCTATCCGCAGCACGAAGGCCAGGGCTATGGCCGGGTGCTGGTGCAGGCGGCACTGAACGCCTCGCGGCGGGAGGGTTTCGGCATCCTGCCGATGTGCCCGATGGTCTATCACTTCATCGAGTCGCGACCGGAGTACATCGCACTGGTCCCGCAGTGGGCGCGCGAAAAGCTGGGCCTGCCCCAGTAGGCAGGGGTTCAGTACGCGGCGACGGCCCCGTCGAGCGCCTGCTGCAGATCGGTGCGGACCAGCCGGGCGATCTCCGCGGGCTTGGCGGGCAGCTCGGTGACCGGAACCCCGAAGTAGACGCTGGCCGCCTTGGCCTCTTCCTTGGTGACCGGCACCGTCGGATCCGCTCGGGGTCCGTAATTCAAAGCCATGCTGACGAGCACGGGCCGCGCACCCAACTTCATCGCACGGAACGCGATATGACCGATCCCGCTGCCCACCGGCTGTACCTCGGTGTGATCGATCTCATTGCAGGTGCCCTCCGGAAAGACCGCGATCCCATCGCCATCGGCCATGCGCTCGGCACAGATATCCATCATTCGCTGACCGGCCGCGTTCACCGCCCGCAGACCGTGGTCCTTGCCGCGGAACACCGGGATCCCACCCATCATGTCGATCCTGCGGCGCTGCTTGTCATCGAGGAACAGCTCGTCCTTGGCCAGTACCCGCACCCGCCCGATCACCGGGCGCAATTCGCTGTGCCAGGCCGCCGCGGCGACGGTGTAGGGATCGGATTCGGAGAGGTGGTTGATCGCGAGGAGCAGCGGCCTGCGCTGGCCGATCACCTCGTGCAGTAGCTTGCGCGCGCCCTCGGCGTAGGCGACGCGTGGATGGTATCGACGTCCGAGAATGGCATAGGCGCCCCACGCCTTCAGCCGGTTCTGCTGGTGTTCGCGATAGAAGTCGTACACAGTGTCCGCATTGTCGAGGAGAACCTCGGGCCGTTCCATGGCCACACAGTAACGGAATCCGCCATGCCGCTTGACCGACGAACGGCCCGCGACGGTGCGATGATGTCGGGGTGGCACGCGGAGATGACCCGGACGATCGGAAGACTCGCGGCGGACACGGTGATCGTCGGCGACGCGATTCCCGGCACGGCGAGCAGGTGGTGCGCGCCGGCACCCTGCTGGTGTCGGCGACCGACCTGGTCGAGCCGACATTTCGGCGTACCGTCGTCTACATCATCGAACACAACGAGGCGGGCAGTCTCGGTGTGGTGCTCAACCGTCCGAGCGATACCGCGGTGCACGATGTACTGCCACGCTGGACCGAGGCGGCAGCCGCGCCGCGCACGCTGTTCATCGGCGGCCCGGTCAAACGGGACGCGGCCCTATGCCTCGGCACCGTTCGGGTCGGCGCCTCGATCGACGGTGTCTCCGGCCTGCGCCGGATCGACGGCCGCGTGGTGCTCATCGACCTCGACGCGGACCCGGAACAGATCACCCCGCTGATCGAGGGGCTGCGCATATTCGCCGGCTACGCGGGCTGGACCTTCGGCCAGCTCGAAGGCGAACTGCAGAACAACGATTGGATCGTGCTCTCCGCCCTGCCCTCGGATCCGATCAGCACCGGCCGCCCGGACCTGTGGGCCCACGTCCTGCGCCGCCAGCCGCTCCCCCTGTCACTGCTCGCGACACACCCGATTGAACTAGAACGCAACTAGGCACGTGGTCTGCATGGAGGAGGCAATACCGACATGCGACACGACACTTGATCGGGCGAACACATGGATAACTCGTCGGGGACGTCCAACAGCCGATCACCCCAACAGCCGCCAGCCGACTACACAGCCAACCGAACACCCCAAAACCGGCAAAAGGCGCGAGGCAGCGGAGGAGCACGTGACAAATGCCCGAAGAACAAGCCGAGCTCATGCGGGCGCTCTATCAGGAACATGCCGCGGCGCTGTGGCGCTACACCCTCGGTTTGGTTCGCGACCCGGGTCGGGCCGAGGACATCGTGCAGGAGACCTTGTTGCGGGCCTGGCAGCGCCCGAATGTGCTCGATCAATCGACCACGTCGGCGCGTGCGTGGTTGTTCACCGTCGCGCGGAATCTCGCCGTGGATGAGCATCGCAGCGCGCGCAGCCGCCGCGAGTTCCGCACCGACAACCCGCCCGAGCGGGCCGCACCGGATCAGGCCGATCGGGCCCTGGACGGCTGGCTGGTCGCGGACGCGTTGGGACGGCTCAGCGCCGATCATCGAGAGGTGATCGTGCGTGCCTACTATCGAGGTCTTTCCACGCACCAGATCGCCGAGGAACTCGATATCCCGGCGGGCACGGTGAAATCCCGGTTGCACTACGGCATGCGGGCGCTACGGCTGGCACTACAGGAAATGGGGGTGACGAACCGATGACGGATATCGCCGACGACTACTCGACGTGGGACGCACCCTATGTACTCGGCTCCCTGACCCGACTCGAGCGGCAGGAGTACGAGGAGCATCTGGCTGGCTGCCCGGTCTGCCAGGCCGCGGTATCCGATCTCGCCGGACTACCCGGTCTGCTCGCCCTGGTCGAACCCGAGACCGCGCTCGCGATGATCGAGCCGCTGGAGGCCCCTGCGGCCGAGGCCGAGCCGCCCGCGCAGCTGCTGCCCCGGCTCGCCGCGGTGGCCGAAAGGCGCAGACGGCGCAGCCGCTGGGTTACCGTCGGCGCCGCGCTTGCGGCGGCCGCCGCGGCGGTGGCCATCGCGATTCCGGTGGTCACCTCGATGACCGCGACGCAAACGACGACCACCGAACAGGTTGTGGCCGAACGCAGTATGCAATCGATAAAGCCGAATCCGGTGACGGCCAGCTTCAAAGTCCTTCGCGCCGATAGCAAGGCGCGGATCGTGATGACCTGCAGCTATGGGCCGAGCGATCAGCGCTACAGCTGGAATCTCGACCTGTACGTCATCGGCACCGACGGCAGTCAGAGCAAACTCGATCAGTGGCCCGCCGGGCCGGGGACCGAGCTGACGATCGACCGGACCATCGATAAGGCACCGGACCAGATCCAGGCGGTGGAGATCCGGTTGGCGTCGACGGGCGAAACGCTGCTCTCCGGCACGGTCTGACGCGATTCGATCCCCTCGCCGACCTCGGCGAGGGGATCGAACGTATTCGGACGCAATGCGATTCAGCGCTGTCCCGACTTGCGGAAGACCGAGGTCGACCAGAAGTATCCGACCAGCCCGAGGCCGATGCACCAGGCGATGGAGATGATGCCGCTATTGCCGATCTCCGTGCCCATGAGCAGGCCGCGGATGGTTTCGGTGATCGGGGTGAACGGCTGGTACTCGGCGAACTGACGCAGGCCGACCGGCATGGTGTCGGTACCGACCAGGCCGCTGCCGAGGAATGGCAGCATGATCAGCGGGAAGGGCATATTGCTCGCGCTCTCCGGAGTCGACGCGACCAGACCCATCCCGACCGCGAGCCAGGTGAGCGCGAGTACGAGCATGGCGAGCAGTCCGAATGCGGCGATCCACTCGATCACATTCGCCGACGGCCGGAAGCCGACGAGCAGTGCGACACCGACCATCGCGGCGATGCCGAGCAGGGCCTGGATCAATGCGCCCACCACATGTCCGGCGAGGAACGAGGGCTGCGAAATCGCCATCGTGCGAAAGCGATTCACAATGCCCTTGGTGGTATCGGTGCAGACCGAGACCGCCACACCCGCGGTCATATAGGCCGGGATCAACAGCAGCATGCCCGGCGCCAGGTAGTCGATGTAGTTACCGCCGGACGACTTCTCCAATGCGCCACCGAAAACGAAGTTGAAGATGAGCAGCAGCAGGATCGGCATGACGATGATGCTGATGGTCATGCTCGGGTACCGCTTCGCATGCAGCAAATTGCGCCGCAACATCGTCTTCGAGTCGGCAAGTGCGTAGGCCGTCGTGCTCATCGCACGGTCTCCTTTTCCGCGGTGGGATGTCCGGTGAGGGTGAGGAATACGTCGTCGAGGGTGGGGGTGTGCACCGAAAGTCCGGCGACCTCGATCTGCTCGTAGTCGAGCCGGTCGAGTACCGCGCGCAGCGATTTGACGCCGCCGTCACTCGGGACCGCGAGGGTGAACTCCGCCTCGCCCGCGTCATCGACAACGCGCGCCTCCGGCCCCAATGCCGTCGCCGCGGCGCTGAGTCCGATCTGGTCGGCGAACTCGAGTCGGATATGCCCGCCGGGTACCCGCCGCTTCAATTCGGCGGCCGTCCCCTCGGCGACGATCCGGCCGTGATCGAGTACGGCGATCCGGTCGGCCAGCTGATCGGCCTCCTCCAGGTATTGGGTGGTGAGGAAGACGGTCACGCTGTAGTCGTCGACGAGTGTGCGGATCATCTCCCAAATGGCCCGCCTACTGCGCGGATCCAGGCCGGTGGTCGGCTCGTCGAGGAAGATAATGCGCGGATCGCCGACCAGCGTCATGGCCAGATCCAGCCGCCGGACCATACCGCCGGAATAGGTGGCCGCGGTCTTATCGCCCGCCTCCACCAGATCGAAGCGCTCGAGCAGTTCGGCGGCAAGGCGCTTGCTCTCCCGGCGCGGCAGATGGTGCAGATCGCCCATGAGAACCAGGTTTTCGCGACCGGTCAGCAATTCGTCGACCGCGGAGAACTGACCGGTGACACCGATCGCGCTGCGCACGGCATCGGGTTCGGTGCTCAGATCATGGCCGTCGACCCGGACCTCGCCCGCATCGGGGCGCAGCAGGGTGGTGAGGATCTGCACGGTGGTGGTCTTGCCCGCACCGTTCGGACCGAGCAGCGAATAGATCGTGCCCGCCGGGACGGTGATGTCGATGCCATCGAGCACCACCTGCTCACCGAACGATTTACGCAGACCCAGCGCTGAAATGGCCGGGGCGCGATGACCGTTGGTCATGGTCGTCCTTTCATAGAAAATTTCATTAAATAATGCGAATGACAGCATGGGTTATCCACACCGCGCCCGGAGTCCGGTGCGGCGATTCGTGGTGGTATTCGGTTGTCCGGCCGAATGATTCGGCTAGATGTCGAGCTCCTCGACCGGCGGGCGGTCGGCGATCCCGGCCACCCGCTCATAGAGCTTGTCCGGAATCTTCCCCTTCAATTCGCCCAGCGAATCGACGACCTCGAAGATGAAGTCGCCCCAGTCCTGATCGCCGACGCCGAGCATGCGACGCCAGTTCGTCAGATCCTTGATCCAATTGGAATTCTGCGGGTATTCGTCCCAGTTCGAATACTGGGCGTGCATGACGAATTTGCCCTTCCGACTGCGATATACCCGGACGTGTTCGATGCGCTCTTCGTTCACGTCACGGTATTCGCCGAGCAGGGCGCCGGAGAAGCGGACCTGACGCACACCGTTGTGGCCGACCCGCAGTACTACCTCGTCGTAGCCCTCCAGCCTGCCCTCCTCCAGCTCGATGAACCGCCGCAGCGCGGTGGTCACCGCTCCCGAGAGATTGCCGCCGACCAACTCCTGCGCGCGCTGGAACAGGGGCAGATCGTCATCGGCAACATAGATCGTCTTGTTGGGCATGCCATCACTATACGTAGATGTATACGTACACACAAGCGTCGCCCACATCGGGATTTTTCGAGGTACATCTTGCGCGAGCCATTGAACCGCTCCGCAGTCCGACTCGTAGTTCACGTGTACGCGATGTGCGATCGCGCCTGAGCGAGAGGAGTGCCGATGCCGAGCAGGGTCGTGGATTATCTGGTTCGAGCGGTTTCGACCCTTGGCGTGCGACATATCTTCGGTGTCGACGGCGCGAACATCGAGGATCTCTACGACGCGCTCTTCGACACGCCCTACGACGTCACCGGAATCGTTGCCAAGCACGAGTTTTCGGCCGCGACCATGGCCGACGGCTATGCCCGCTCGACCGGCGGGCTCGGCGTCGTCGCCGCCACCTCCGGCGGCGGTGCGATGAATCTCGTTGCCGGACTTGCCGAATCGTACGCATCGCGGGTGCCGGTGCTGGCGCTGGTCGGGCAGCCGCCGACCGCATCGGCAGGGCGCGGCGCGTTCCAGGACACCAGCGGGCTCGCTGGCACCATCGACGCGGCCCGGATGTTCGCCGAGATCACCCAGTTCTGCGCCCGCGTGGAGACCGCCGCCGACCTTCCCGACATGGTGGCCAGGGCGGTCGACGGCGCCCGGCGCGGCGGGCCCGCCGTACTGCTGCTGCCCAAGGACGTGCAGCAGAGCGATATCGGCGATATCCCGCCGTTCCGGTTGACAGCACCGCGGTACCGGCGCGATGAGGGCGGACTGGCCCGGGTGCGCGCGGCGCTGATCGCGGCCCGCAAGGTCGGCAAGATCGTGATCATCGCCGGCGACCAGGTGGCCCGCGACGACGCCCGTGCCGAACTCGCCTGGCTGGCAGGGGCATTGGATGCCGCGGTCGGCGTTGCACCGGATGCGAAGGACACCTATGACAATGCCGATCCCGCGTACTGCGGTGTCGCCGGGAGCATGGGGCATGCCGAGCTTTCGGCGGCGCTGCGCTCCGCGGCCCTGTGCCTGATCGTCGGGACCCCGATGCCGGTCACCGCGCGTACCGGATTGGACGAGCTGCTGGCCGAGGGCACCGTCGCGCATATCGGAGTCACCGCGCCGTACGTGACCGCGATCCACGCCACCAGCACCGATCTCGCGCTCGATCTGGCCGCGCTCGCCGATGAATTCAGCGACGACATGAGGATGTCGCGCCATGAGCGCCCGCATACCCCGTTGACACCGCTGTGCGTGCCCGAGGCAACCGGTCCCGGTGTGCGCTATCGCGAGTTGGTCGAGACCATCGAAGCGCTACTGCCCGAGGGCACCGACGTATTCGCCGATGCGGGCAATACCGGTGCTGCGGTGGTGCACCACCTGCGGGTGCCGCGCGGCGGCCGATTCGTGGTCGCGCTCGGGATGGGCGGGATGGGCTACGCCTTCGGCGCCGCAATAGGTTCGACATTCGCGCGCCATCGCGGACCCTCCGGGACCAGGCGCACCGTTGTCGTGGCCGGTGACGGCTCGTTCTACATGCACGGCATGGAATTGCACACCGCGATCGAACACGATCTGCCGGTCACGTTCATCGTGCTCAACAACAACGCGCACGCCATGTGTGTCACCCGTGAACAGCTCTATTACCAGGATCGCTACAGCTTCAACCGATTTCGGCCCACGCACCTGGGCGCGGGCATCGACGCGATGTTCCCTGAACTTCCCGGGTACTCCGTACGTACCACCGAAGACCTGGCCATCGCATTGGGGCGATGTGTCGAAACCGAAGGGCCGTCGTTCATTTCCATCGACGTCGACCCCGACGAAGTTCCACCGTTCATCCCCTTCCTCGCCACATTGGAGAAGATGCAGTGACGACCAGCGCCCTGCCCGCCCTCAGCGATATCCCTGACGCCGTCATCCCCGGAGTACTGCGGATCGAGAACTCCGATAAGGACGCCACCACCCCGATCATCATGGACATGTTGCGGTCGGTGTACCCGCACGACCAGGTCTTCGGCGAATACTGTCCGGTGCAGGCGTATATCGCCGCACCGCCGCAGGATGTGTTCGAGTACCTCGCCGATACCCGCTGCCTGGAGGAATGGACCTACAGCCTGCGCGGATTCGTCGAAACCGAGGAACCCGGACTGTGGCTGGCCTGGGACCGGCTCGGCCCGGAGACCAAGATCTTCACCCGCACCGTCGCGCACCGCGACGCCATGACCGTCGACTACCACTGTGCCTGGGACCAGAGCAAGCACCTGTGGATGATCTACCTGCTGCGGGTGATCGACGCCCAGGTGGTGTTCAACAAGCCGGGATCGGTGGTGCTGTGGGTCAACTGCCGTCACCCGTTCTACGAGGAAAACCCCTATCCCGAAACGGCTCCCGAAAAGCGGCCGGTGTGGGTGGGCGACTTCTGGGACATGTTCTCCGCCGGGCACCAGCTCGAGATGGACAACCTCAAGGCGATCTGCGAATACCGTGCCGCACACGGCCTTCCGATCAAGCCCGACTGGATGAAGTGAGGCCACATCATGATCTCGAACTATGACGGACCCGCTGCCCCCGAGGCCACTGGACTGCCGGCGGTCAGCCTGGTCGATGTGGCGAGCTATCTGCCGGGCGCACCGGTCGGCACCGAATACTTCACGCAGTACAGCCGATCCGATCGGATGGCCAAGAACGTCATGTTCCGCTCGCCCAAGGCGCGCCACCACGTGGTCGAGGACGAGACCGCGGTGGATATGGTCGAGCGCGCCGTCGCGCCGCTGATCGAACGCCACGGCGCAAAAGCGATCACCGATATCGATGTGCTGATCACCCACACCCAGCTGCCGGACAATCCGGTCATGGGCTGCGGTCCAGAAGTCGCCCGACGACTCGGTATGAAGCCCCGATTCGTCTACGACATACACAATGGCGGCTGCGCGGCGTTCGTGCACATGATGGCGATGGCCAGGATGATTCTGCAGACCACCGACGCGCGCACCGCGCTCATCGCGGCAGCGCAGAACTGCGCGGGCCCGGTCTTCACCCAGACCGAGATCCGCAAACTCGCCCAGGCCCCGGTACCCGGCGACGGATGCGGGGTCGGACTGCTGGTCAAGGACGATTCCGCACCGATCCTCGATATCGAATGCCGCACCTATCCCGAATTCGCCGGGGATATGGAGTTCTCGACCAACGGCGAGCGCAAGTACTGGCAGCCGGGCGAGGGGCAGGGCTGCGTCAGCTTCACCGAATCCAAGATCACCAAGGTGTTCGCGCGCGGCAATCGCCTGGTGCCGGAGGTGGCATTGGCGGTGTGCGAGCGGATCGGGGTCAAGGGCCGCGATATCGACACCTTCGTCACCAATCAGCCGAACCGGCTGTTCCTGCGCAACTGGCACGATGCGCTGGAACTGCCCCCTGAGCGCCATCCCGATACCTTCGACCAGTGTGGAAACCTTTTCGCTGCGGGCATTCCCGTCACGCTCGATACCGAGAACCGGGCGGGCCGGCTGCGCAATGGATCGGTTGTGCTGCTTTCGGCCTTCGCACATGCCGGTGACTTCGCCGGAGCCGCGGCGGTGCGCTGGGGTGCCGCCGGATGAGTATGCGGCTGGCCGATGAGTCGCGGCCCTCGCAGCAGCGCCGGAGTCAGAGTCAGCGGCCGCAGCTGCGGTTCGATCTGAGCCTGAGCGAAAACCCGTTTCCGCCACTGCCTTCGGTGCTGCACGCGGTGAACGGCGTACTGGCCCATGCCAACCGCTATCCGGAATTCCTGCCGCGACGGCTGCCCAGACTCATCGCGGGGCATATCGGCGTGCATTCGGATCAGGTGGTCGTCGGGTCCGGCGCGACCGGGGTGGCCATGCAGATCATTCAGGCATTGACCACGCGCGGGGCCGGAATGGTCTACGGGGCACCGACCTTCGACGGCTATCCGATCATGGCGGAGATGGCCGATCTGGAGGTCGTCCCGGTGCCCCTGGATGCCGCGGGCAATCAGGATCTCTGGGCGATGGCAAGGGCCATTGACAAGCGGACGGGTTTGGTGGTGGTCTGCCGTCCGCACAATCCGACGGGCACGGTGATTCCGGCCAGTGAGTTGAAGGCGTTCCTGTGCTCGGTGCCGCGCCGGGTGCCGGTCATCCTGGATGAGGCCTATGCCGAATTCCTTGATCTCACGGATCAGGTCGACACCGTGGCACTGTTGGATCGGCATCCGAATCTGCTGGTGCTGCGCACCTTTTCGAAGGCGTACGGGCTGGCCGGACTGCGCATCGGCTACACCTTCGGCGGACCCGATTTGATCGGGCGGGTGCGCAGGCTGCAACTGCCGTTTGGGGTGAGTTCGGCGGCGGTGGCCGCGGTCGCCGCGTCCTACGCCGCCGAACCCGAACTCGCCGCGCGCATCCTGCGCATCACCACCCAGCGCGAGGTCCTGCGCAGCGCACTGCGGCGCATGCATATCGAGGTCCCCCGCAGCAACGCCAATTTCCTGTACCTGCCCGGGCCGGGCGTGGCAACGGCGCTACGCCGGGCGGGCATCGCGGCCAAGGCATATCCCGACGGCAGCGCCCGCATCGCCGTCGGAGATCCAGCAGCGGACAACGCCGTCCTAGCGGCACTGGGCTCCTTGCGCTAGCGGATCGAGATCAGGTGGAAACCGGCGGGTTCGTCGCTTCCACCTGATCCCGGTGGTTCCATGGACTGGTGAGTTGGCGGGATCGAAAACTTCGACCGAACGCGGCCCCGGCATACCGAACCGCAAGCCGCGTACTGTTCCGCTTCCCCCTGGGCCGCCACACCATCATCGCCCGCCAGACCGTTATCGCCCCCGGCGGCACCAGCGGCTGGCACTACCACGACGGCACCCTCCTGGTCCTCGTCACCCGAGGCACCCTCGACCACCCCGGCCCCGACTGCACCCCCGTCACCTACCGCCGAGGCCGAATCTTCCGCGAACCCAGCGGCCCCACCCACCCCCACGCAGCCCGCAACCTCGGCCCCATCCCGGTAACCCTGTTCGCCCTCTACCTGAACCCGATCAACACCCCCCTCTCCCACCACATCCCCCCACCCAACTGCGCCGCGCCTCTAACGTGGTATCTGACAGGTATCATTCAGGTCATGGCGATGACCTTGCGACTCGATGACGACGACGACCGCATGCTGACCGAGGCGGCCGCGCGCACCGGCCGCTCCAAGCAAGAGATCGCGAAGGAAGCGATCCATCTGCATCTCACCGCGAACCAGGAAGTGTTCGAGGCGATGCTGGCGCGCAGCATGGAACGGCACGCCGAATTGCTGGAACGGCTGGCGTGATCCGATATCTGACGGTCCACGAACTCCTCCTGATCGCGCGGGCCGTAAATCGCGGCGCCGACGCAGTTCGGGATTACGGATTGCTCGCGTCCGCCGCCGCGCGTCCGTCCACCACAGTGTTCGGTGTCGATCCGTATCCTGATCTATTCGAAAAGGCCGCTGCATTGCTGCATTCGCTTGCCCGCAATCACGCCCTGATCGACGGCAATAAACGCACTGCGTTCCTTGCGGCGGCCCTCATGCTCGAACGCAATGGCGTTGTGCTGAGCGCGCTCCCCGACGACCAGGAACCGGTCATGAACGCCATCGCGATCGGAGATATGGACGTGCCCGAGATCGCCGTGCACCTCCGGAAATGGAGCGAATAGCAGCGCTCAACTAGTCGGCGCGCAGGCGTCACGCAATGAGCACGCACCACAGGAAGAGCCGCAGCCGCCGATCTCCTGGGCCGGGACCAGGGCCTCGACCGCGCGGGCGGCGGCAGTGGCACCGGCGCCCAGGGTGAACAGGGCGATGGCAGCGGTGAGTGCCGCTACGATGATCGCGGGGAAGCCGCCTGCGGCGAGGGCGACGAGTCCGCCCGCGAACAGCAGTGCGCCCGCGGCCACGGAGGTGGGGGCGGCGACGCGGTTGGCGATGCGGAAGGTGTCATCGTCGTGCAGTGCCGCTTCGGTATGCACTCCGATGAAGCGATTGCGGGGCAGACGGCCGGTCAGTCCGAGCACGCCGGTTGCGATGGCCACGAAGGCCAGCACGAACAGGGTGAGAGCGACGACGAACACCCAAGAAGGCTAGCGCACCGCGCCGACGGGTCGAGCCCGGCCCGATTTTCGGTCCCCGAGCCCGGACGTTCTACCCTGATAGACACATTTATGACGGGATCGGCGAGAACAAGAAGGCAGGACCGTGGCGGACACTCGTGCAACCGAAAGCGATGTACCGGAGCACAGGTACAACGCTGGCCTTGCCGGCCGTATCGAGCGCCGGTGGCAGCGGACCTGGGATGAGCGCGGAACCTTCCATGCGCCGAACCCGGTAGGCCCGCTCGCGGGCACCACTCCGGCGGACAAACTGTTCGTCCAGGACATGTTCCCGTACCCCTCCGGCGCGGGTCTGCATGTCGGACATCCGCTCGGCTATATCGCCACCGACGTCTTCGCCCGCTATCACCGGATGCACGGACGCAATGTGCTGCACGCGCTCGGCTACGACGCGTTCGGCCTGCCCGCCGAGCAGTACGCGGTGCAGACCGGCGCGCATCCGCGCGAGACCACCGAGGCGAATATCGCCACCATGCAACGCCAGCTGGATCGGCTGGGTCTGGGCCATGACAGTCGGCGCTCGTTCGCGACCACCGATCCGGAGTACTACAAGTGGACGCAGTGGATCTTCCTGCGCATCTACAACGCCTGGTACGACGAGGAGCTGGACCGCGCCCGCCCGATCGCCGAACTGGAGGCGCAGTTCGCCTCCGGCGCCCGGCCGACCCCCAACGGTCGGGCCTGGAACGATCTGCCCGCCGCCCAGCGCGCGGCGGTGCTCGACTCGTATCGCCTGGTGTACCAGACCGATTCGGTGGTCAACTGGTGCCCCGGCCTCGGCACGGTGCTGTCCAATGAGGAGGTCACCGCCGACGGCCGCAGTGAGCGCGGCAACTTCCCGGTGTTCCGCAGGCGGCTGTGGCAGTGGATGATGCGCATCACCGCCTACTCCGACCGGCTGGTCGATGATCTCGATCGACTGGACTGGCCGGAGAACGTCAAGGCCATGCAGCGCAACTGGATCGGCCGATCCCGTGGCGCACAGGTCAAGTTCACCGCCGACGGTCAGCACATCGAGGTCTTCACCACTCGGCCCGACACCCTGTTCGGTTCCACCTATGTGGTGCTGGCGCCCGAACACGAGCTGGTCGACCGGCTGACCGCCGCGGAATGGCCCGCTGGTGTCGATCCGCGCTGGACCTTCGATGACGCCGGAACTCCCGCGGAAGCCGTTGCGGCATACCGCAAGGCGATCGCGGCCAAATCGGATCTGGAACGTCAGGAGAACAAGGAGAAGTCCGGCGTCTTCCTGGGGGCCTATGCGACCAACCCGGTGAACGGCGCCCAGGTGCCGGTCTTCATCGCCGACTATGTGCTGTCCGGATACGGCACCGGCGCGATCATGGCGGTGCCCGGACACGATCAGCGCGACTGGGAATTCGCCTCGGTATTCGGTCTGCCGATCGTGGAAGTCATTTCCGGTGGCGACATTGCGACCGCGGCCTATACCGGCGACGGCACACTGGTGAACTCCGACTACCTCAACGGCCGGTCCGTCGAGGAGGCCAAGGCGACGGTGATCGCCCGGCTGGAGGCCGACGGCCACGGCAAGGGCACCGTCCAGTACAAGCTGCGCGACTGGCTGTTCGCCCGCCAGCGCTACTGGGGCGAGCCGTTCCCGATCGTCTACGACGAGGACGGCGCACCGCACGCGCTGCCGGAGTCCATGCTGCCGGTCGAACTTCCGGAGCTGGACGACTTCGCGCCGGTGACCTTCGATCCCGAGGACGCCGACTCCGAGCCGTCGCCGCCGCTGGCCAAGGCGACCGACTGGGTGCATGTCGAACTGGATCTGGGTGACGGACCCAAGCAGTACCGGCGCGACACCAATGTCATGCCGAACTGGGCGGGCAGCTCCTGGTATCAGCTGCGCTACGCCGACCCGACCAATCCGGACGCGTTCTGCGCCAAGGAAAACGAGCAGTACTGGCTCGGCCCGCGCACCGGGGAGCACGGCCCGCACGATCCGGGCGGTGTCGACCTGTACGTCGGCGGTGTCGAGCACGCGGTGCTGCATCTGCTCTACGCGCGGTTCTGGCAGAAGGTGCTGTTCGATCTCGGCGATGTGAGCGGTTACGAGCCGTACCGGCGCCTGTTCAACCAGGGCTACATCCAGGCGCACGCCTACAAGGACGCACGTGGCGCGTATCTACCCGCCGCCGAGATCATCGAACGCGACGGCAAGCACTACTTCCCGGATCCGACCACCGGCATCGAGATCGAGGCGTTCCAGGAGTACGGCAAGATCGGAAAGTCGTTGAAGAACGCCATCTCGCCGGACGAGATGTGCGATATGTACGGCGCCGACACCTTCCGCCTCTACGAGATGTCGATGGGGCCGCTGGACACCTCACGGCCGTGGGCGACCAAGGATGTCGTCGGTGCGCACCGGTTCCTGCAGCGGGTCTGGCGACTGGTGGTGGACGAGGAGTCCGGCGCGACGCGGGTCACCGACGAGAAGCCGTCGGAGCAGACACTGCGCCTGCTGCACAAGACGATCGCCGGTGTGGACGACGATTACGCCGCGCTGCGCGATAACACCGCGGGCGCCAAGTTGATCGAGCTGACCAACCATCTGACCAAGAGCTATCCCACGGGTGCGCCGCGCACGGTAGTGGAGCCGGTGGTGCTGATGCTGGCCCCGATGGCGCCGCATATCGCCGAGGAACTGTGGGAACGGCTGGGGCACGAACAATCCCTCGCGCACGGTCCCTTCCCGGTGGCGGATCCGGCGCTGCTGGTCGAGGAGTCGGTGGAGTACCCGATCCAGGTGAACGGCAAGGTGCGCAGCCGAATTCAGGTGCCCGCCGACGCCGATAACGCGACCATCGAGGCGGCGGCGCTGGCCGATGAGAAGATCGCGGCCGCGCTCGGTGGCAGCGCGCCGCGCAAGCTGATCGTGGTACCGGGACGGTTGATCAATATCGTCGCCTGAGTCACGCTTTCGCCCGGGCAAAAAGTAAAAGTATTATTGGCACAAAGTTTATTTGGAGATCCAGATGTTTTAT